>JAZUJF010000067.1:0-2610 GCA_045642585.1 Candidatus Limivicinus sp. | reverse complement strand
GCTCTGACACGCCCCCGGCAGTCCATTCACTACCGCTCGGCCGCTTCGCTACCCTTCCCCTTGTGAGCAAGGGGAAGGCATATAGCATAAACATTGCACAATGTAAAACCTTCTTCTTTGGAGAAGGTGTCGCGGGCGGCGACCGAAAAGGTCTGATTACACATATCTTGCATCGTCCGCCCGTGACGGATGAGGTCCTGCGCCCGCAGGCGCATATTTAACATTGCATAATGTCCGGCGTTTTTTCTGGAGAAAACCTCATCCACCGCAAGCGGTCCCCCTTCCCCTTCTTCGGAAGGGGAAGGCATATTAACCGCAAGCGGGTCTCGCTGCGGCTCGGTCGCCGCCCGTGCCACCTGAACGCCCCTCCCTCTGTCACTTCGTGACATCTCCCTCCGCCGGAGGGAGTCTTCTCCAAAGAAGAAGGTTTTACATTGTGCTGATCTTTTTTAATCAGATTCTCCGGCGGGGGAGGCGTTCGGTTCGCAAGCTGTAAGCCCGTTATTACCGGTAATTCCGTAGGGAGGTTTTTCTTCTACATCCGCGTCACGGCCGGAAACAGCCGCTTCAAACTATGATCAGTATAAAACAGTGTCCGGCTTGGGCATGATCCGCCAAACAGCAAAGGCCGAAATGAGCAGTCCTCATTCCGGCCTTTACAGTCTATCTGATCTTCGCCTTCTCCATATTCAGCTGATCGGAGAGCTTCTGCTGGGGGAGTATGCTGTCAGAGTCGGTATAGAGGGTGTTGGAGGTGTATTTCACATTCCCCTTGCCGTTGTCGTATACCGTTACCTCATGGGAAAAGGCCCTGTCCGTGCCGTACCAGCGGTTTACAGCGTCAACGCGGATGGTGATGCTGCCGTCGGAATTATATCGGTAATCCACGACCTCCGGCTCGGGAATACGGGGTGTGGTGTTGTATATCCCGTCCGAGTAGCCGTAAAAATAGTAGCCGCCCCTGTCGGCGCTGTAATCGGAGATGGAGCGCAGGACCTTGCTGTCGATGTTGAAATAGGTCTGTACCACAGTCTCAAAGCTGTCCGTGGGGATGAGGTAGAGCTTCGTGCCCTCCACATTGGAGTAATAATTACTGGCATTGGAGTCGGACAGGGGTTCTGTTCCCATATACATTCCGAAAAGCTGTGAGTACAGGGAGTTGAAGTCGATGACCGTATAATCCGGCGCCTTCCAGCTGGTGGTAAAGAGATTGTTCTCGAAATATCCGACAGGCGCGATGTATTTCTCCGCCAGCGCCCGCTTCTCACTGTCATAGGGCAGAACACGCACGAACACATAGGAGCTGGTGTTCGACTTCTGGTTATCGTCAAAGCTCTCGGTATTGCGGCTGTAAATGAGCCAGCCCTTGTCGGTGTATTTCACATCGCCCATCACATATCTGCCCTCGTTGGGAATGCTCGGCTCACAGTCCTTGTCCCACACAGCCGACATGGCGATCAGATACCACTGGCCGGACTGCCGGGTGAGGCGGTATACGCTGATCTGGCCGTCGGGATAGACGGTGTAATAGCTCACGGCGGTATCAAGGCCGGTATTGAGGGTCATGCCGAACTCAACGATAGGCTCAGGAGAGACCATGTCCAGAGTGCTCATGGCATCCACCGCCGGGAAGCCCAGAGAGCCGATGCGCCAGACCATCTCCTCTATCACATCCTCCGACAGCACCACATTCCATGCGGTGCCCTTATCGGCCGCGGCATATACATCCCGGCAGGCCTCCGCCGCCCTGAGGAGCTCCTGCTTTACCTGCCCGATCTCTTCCTTGTCGGCCTTGTCTATACTGTTGTATTCCGGGGTCGCCTCAACGGGCTCGATCGTGGCGGGCACTTCACTTTCCGGTCTCGCGGTAACTGTCACCGGCGCGGGCTTACTGCTCTCGTCCTTTTTCAGTCCCAGAACACACAGTCCGATCACCGCCGCAACGATCAGCGCAAATATTATAAGTCTCTTCATTTCTGACACTCCACGGGGACATTTGCCCAATGATACCATGTATGCGTGATTAATTCAACCGGATAATATGAACGGCGGGGTAATGAGAATATCTGATAAAATTCCCATGCGCTTTACCGCGCACCACAACAAATGAAAGCTGCGCCGTCCTATGCGCACACTGGTGACTGATGAGGTCTCCGCGAGCGCAGGCGCATTTTGAACATACTGCAATGTCCGACATTTTACAGGGGAAACCTCATCCACCGCAAGCGGGTCTCGCTGCGGCTCGGTCACCTCGCGGCTCTGGACTGCCCCCGGCAGTCCATTCACTACCGCTCGGCCGCTTCGCTGCCCTTCCCCTTCTTCGGAAGGGGAAGGCATATAAACATTGCACAATGTAAAACCTTCTTCTTTGGAGAAGGTGTCGCGGGCGGCGACCGAAAAGGTCTGATTACACATATCTTCCATCGTCCGCCCGTGACGGATGAGGTCTCCGCGCCCGCAGGCGCATTTTGAACATACTGCAATGTCCGATGTTTTTCAGGGGAAACCTCATCCACCGCAAGCGGTCCCCCTTCCCCTTCTGCGGAAGGGGAAGGCATATTAACCGCAAGCGCTTCTCGCTGCGGCTCGGTCACCTCGCGGCTCTGGACT
>JAZUJF010000066.1:0-9257 GCA_045642585.1 Candidatus Limivicinus sp. | reverse complement strand
TTCAAAAGTGATATAAGTATCAAACGCGTTATGTGGAAAAAGGAGACAAAAACGAAGAACGCCACGGCTATCAGCCGTGCCGTTCCGGTTTTTGATTATTTGTTCAGGAAATCAGCCGCGACCTGGCAGTACAGGCTTGCGCCGTTGAGCAGGGCCGACTCATCGATCTTGAACTTGGGGCTGTGATGAGGCCAGCAGGAATCCGCTTCCTCACTGGCTATACCCACAAAGCCAATGGCACCCATCTGATCGGGAGCACTCTGAATGAAGAATGTGAAGTCTTCGCCGCCGGTGGTAGCATCCAGATCGGCATTGCCGTCCTCGCCGAAGATCTTCTTGATGGACTCCTGACACAGAGCCGCCATCTCGGGGTGATTGACAGTGGGGCCGAGAAGCTTGGTGTACTTGAACTCGTAAGAGCACCTGTATGCCTCGCAAACACCCTTGATTATACGCTCCATGCGCTCGGGGAACTCGTCATACACCTGATAGCTGAAGCAGCGGGTGGTGCCGGAGATATAGCCCTTGTCAGCAACGACATTCCAGCGGGAGCCCACATCCATACGACCCACCGTGCAGACAGCGGGATCCATGGGGCGGATCTCACGGGAGACGAGAGTCTGGAGAGAATTGACAATAGCGGCAGAGCAGGTGACTGCATCAATACAGGAATGAGGCTCGGCACCGTGACCGCCCTTGCCCTGGACCCAGATCTCAAACATATCGGCAGCGGCCATTCTGGGGCCGACCTGAACATTTGCCTTGCCGGACGCAACGCCGCTCCAGAGATGGATGCCGAAAACAGCGTCCACGCCTTCCATGGCGCCGTCCTTGATCATCGCGCTGGCACCTGTGCCGATCTCCTCGGCGGGCTGGAACGCCAGCTTGACGGTACCGCACAGCTCATCCTTTATATCGTTGAGGATATGGGCGGCAGTGAGCATCATTGCGGTATGACCGTCGTGTCCGCAGGCGTGCATGACACCCGCGTTCTTGGACTTGAAGCAGAGATCATTCTCCTCGGTGACGGTAAGAGCATCCATATCGCCGCGGATAAGAAGAGTCTTGCCCTCCTTGCCGCCCTTGATGGTGGCAAGAACGCCGGTCTCAAAGCCGCACTGGACATAGGGAACACCGATCTTGTCAAGCTCAGCCATAATGAGCTTGCTGGTCTCATACTCCTTGGCGCTGACCTCAGGATTCATATGGATCCTGCGGCGCATCTCAATTATGTAGTCGCTGTATTTCTGAGCAGTTTCCTTGATGTTCAAGCTTTACACTTCCTTCGGTAATCAGTAATACGCGGGGGAAAGGACCGGTATCAGAACAGGTTGGTGAACAGACCTGCGATGATAACGGAGGTGATGGTAACGGTGGTGAAGCCGCCAACGATCATGCTGGGGTACATCTCGCTCATGAGGTAATCGAACTCGTCCTTGTTCTCGCCCAGAGCCTTGCAGGTGTTCTCGGTGATGATGGCATTGGGGGGGAAGCCGTAGAGAGCGGTCAGGCCGTTTGCCAGACCGAGGCAGAAGTCAACCTTCAGCAGCTTTGCAGCGATGAAGATGAACAGAGCCATACCGGCGACACCGACAACGATCAGGAGCAGCATGGGCAGAATGATGGAGCCCAGCATCTCGGGGGTAGCGGTCTTCAGACCGTCGAAGACGTACATCATCAGAGCGAACATCATGATGCCGTAGGAATTAGCCTTGTTGAGGGAGTTGACATCCAGGAAGCCGATGGAGGTGAAGATAACGCCGAGGACCAGAGCCCAGACAGCGCCGGAGATCTTGCCGATACCGGGGAATGCGATGGTGCCCAGCTGGGTTGCGGCCCAGGCGACAAGGCCAAGACGGAGCAGGACCATGACGGGGCCGTTCCACTTCTCGGGGATAGCGGGGATGAGCTTTTTCTTCTCGGTCTTTGCTGCGGTGCCTTCCTCCAGCTTGTTAGCCTTGGCAACAGCACCCTTGTCGATGGTCTTGCCACCGGCGCGGTAGTTCTTGAGGAGCTTCTTGCCCTCTATCTGGAGGCAGACAGCGGTGAGAGGATAGCCGGCGAAGCCCTGTACGCAGTACATTGCGATTGCAAACAGAGCGGCAGCTTCCAGACCCTTCTCTGCAGCGGCCTGCTGCATGGTGGTAGCAGCAACGATACCGCCGGTGAGAGGAGGCAGACCTGCAACGACGAAGTCCTTGCCGATCAGGGGAACGCAGATCAGCCAGCAGGCCAGGCACATACCGGCCAGACCGGCCAGGCAGATAACGATGGTCTTCCACTGCTCACCCAGCTGCTTGAGGGAGATGATAGTACCCATGTGGGTGATAAGCAGATAAATGCCGATGGTGGAGCCGAAGGGGATCAGCTGAGAGTCAGAAACCACTTCGGTGGGAAGAATTCCGGTCCAGTAACCAGCAAGCATAACGACTGCGGTGACGAACACGGAGGGAACCCACGCTTTGGTCAGGTTGGACACTGCTTCGCCGATAAGATATACGACGGCACATGCCACAAATGCGAGTGCGAAGTTGTACATATACAAATCCTCCTTTTCATTTATACCTTTCATAAACTAAATTATCGCAATTTAGTGAAGAAAAATACGGTTAAAATATATCACTTTTGAGTCAGCTTTGTCAAGATTACGAAACCACTTTTATGGTGCAAAGAAGAAAACTATCCATGAAATAATGTAATAGTTATCGCGCTTTTCTCATAGATAGCTTTTACTATGAGCTTCCGCTTACGCACCTTGCACGGCGAGCAGAGCACATTTTATCCGGTAGATGCCGCGGGCGTATTATGAGGTGTTGCCCTAAGCATATGGAGTATATGAGCCGCGTGCCATGACAATGATGGTTGATGTCACACAGAACACAGTATTCACCGTAAAAGAACTGCGGGAGAACGGACAGGCCGTCTCCCGCAGACATAGGTAATTGATGATAAATTTGCCGAGAGCAGATCGATCCACGATCACACAGGCATACGGAATGTACGGTAACAGGGGATCATTCCACGGTGACAACGCCGTCTTCGCCGAGAGTGATCATCATGCCGGTCTTGACATATTCCAGGAACTCGTCGCCAAGCTTGTCAACAACAGGCATATCGGCATCGGTCCACACGCTGCCCAGGATAGCGCCGGAGGCGGCCAGAGAGTCGATAGGCATGGAGAAGAGCATACAGGCGGGCTGCTGACCCACGGAGCACACGGTATAGAGGATCATACCGCCGGTGGTGGAGCCGATGGTCTGGGGCAGGCACAGAGCCTTGCCCTTCATGGGCATTTTATAGATCTCGGCGTTGTTCTGGTCGCCGCACTTGACCATCTTGTCACCGAACATGAGAGCCATCTGGAAGGATGCCAGAGTGTTGAAGCCGCCGTGGGACACAAGAGCCTCGCACTGGCAGGTACCGGGAACGATAACACGGCCTTTGAACTGCTTCATTTATTTGCCCTCCTTGCTTGTAATGATATTGAGTATCTCGTCTTCTCTGTAGAATCTCGCGCTGGTGTATGTACGCAGCTTGTTGGAGCAGGTGATGACAGCCTTCTTCTTGCACAGAGGATTGTTCATGTACATGAGGGGGCAGATGTAGCTGACGATGACTCCGAAGCTCTTGAGCATATCGGCATATTTGGTGGTGTTCAGCTCCTTGATGACAGCGGGAGAGGCGGTGAACACGGTAGGAACGGTGACCTTGTCCAGACCGTTTGCGGTGAGCTTTGCGCGGATATTCTCGGCCCAGGTCTCCATCTGGCTGAGGGTGAGGTGGGGGCAGCCCACGAAGCACAGCTGAGGCTTTGCGTCCTTGTCCTTCCAGATAACGGGGTAGTTATCCTGAACGCGCTGAAGCTCGGCATCGTCGATGACATAGACCTGAGCGCCTTCACTGATAAGAGCCTCGCCCTGCTCTGCGGCCTCGGGAGTCAGACCTGCGATGTGGTACAGACCCACAGCGCCGTTGGACGCGGTGGCGGCACCGAAGTCCTTCAGGTAGGAGCATACATCATCGGTGAGCTCATTGCCCAGCCACTTCTCCATGCCCTTGACATAGGGGACCTCTTCCATGACCTTCATACCGATAGCGGAGCCGAGCAGCTGAGCCTCGGGCTTCTTGGAGGTCTTGACTTCGATTATCCAGGTCGCTTTACGCCCTTCGTCGGTCAGCTGACCGAACTCGGGGACAAAGCCGGCGATGGGGCCGAAGCGCTCAAGAATACCGGAGTTGCGGTTGCAGCGTGCGCCGAGAACGGAGTTGGCATACACGACGGCAGAGGATTCCGCCCATGAAAGCACATCGCCCTTCTGAGGCTTGTTGCACATCTGGTCAACATAGCAGGTGCAGGAGTAGTCATCATCGGAGGTGATGCCCATCTTCTGAAGCTGCTTCTCAAAGCGCTCCTGATCGGTGTACATTATCTTCTTGAAAACTATATCGTCCAGAAGACCGGAGGGAACATTGGGGTCGAGAGGCCTGGGGTCAGCAGTGAATTTCTGCCCGTCGGTGAGACCTGCGTCGATGAGCCGGTCAAACAGATCCAGAACGGGACGCAGAGCTTTCAGACCGTAGGAGATAACAGTGTGACCGTATTTGCCGGTGACAGGTACCATGCGCTCTGCCTCAAAGGTGTCGCCGTACATGACCAGAGTTTTCATGATCTTGGCCATTACCTCGCCCTTGGAGCCGTCAAGCAGAGCCTGCTGTTCGGATGTAAGCTTCAAAATACCACTTCCTTATAATATATAGTAACCACATTGGTCGTTACAGTGTATTTTAACAGCTGCCTCATGGAATGTCAACTAATTCACAGAAAAGGTACAGCAAAAGGTACAGCACGGAACAAAATCAAAATTGTAGAATTACGCCATTGCATTTTCTCTGCTGTTATAATAAAATATGAACTGATATTATTGGATACTAACTATACCGGAGGAAAGAAAATGAAGCTTCGTCGCCTGTTTTCGGCTTGCCTCGTCCTTATTGTGATATGCGCCCTGCTTTCCGGCTGCGGAGCTGAAAGCAGCACGGCTGCCCCGGCGGAGATGGCCGGGGGAGCTGACGGACCCGAATACACGGACACGGCTTCCCTTGTGGGGAAAAAGGTGGCGGTGCCAATAGGCAGCGCTTACGAGCTTATCATTCCCAAATGCATACCGGGCTGCATTGAGATGAACTATGGCACAATGTCGGACTGCTTTATGTCTGTGAGCACAGGGAAGACCGAGGCCACGGTGGTACTGGCCTCCATGTATGACGAGGTGATCGCGCAATATGACAATATTACCCGTCAGGAGCAGACTATCGACCCGGTCGGTATGTGCTTCGGCCTGGCGAAGAGCGATTTCGGCGTCCGGCTGCAGGGAGAGCTCAATGAGTTCCTCAAGGCGAGGTGGGACAGCGGTGAGCAGGATAGCTTCGTAAAAGACTGGCGGGAAAATCCGCAGGATCACGCCCCGGTAGACTGCTCGAAGCTCGAAGGCGGCAAGAGGACGCTTCACTGTGCCATAGAGCCTCTTGACGCACCCTATACCCACATGACTGCCAACGGCTTTGTGGGCATGGAAGCGGAGATGCTGTATGAGTTCTGCTCCGAAAACGGATATGGGCTGGATATCAGCGTGGTTGAATGGCCCAGTATCCTTCCGGGGATCGCAACGGGAAAATATGATATTGCCATGTGTGTGGCCTACACTGAGGAGCGCGCGGAGAGCATACTGTTCACGGAGCCCTATGAGAATGTGGATAACTATGTGATCTGCCGAAAGACCTCGGGCGGCGCGGCTGCCGTGCCGGAATACGAGGACACGGCTTCCCTGATCGGCAAAAAGGTGGCTGTCTGTATCGGAAGCACCGATGAGAAGGTCGCCCCCGAAGCGATCCCGGGCTGCATTATGGATGGCTATACCACCATGACCGATGTGTTTATGGCTGTCAGCACCGGGAAAGCCGAGGCCACACTGGCGATCAGCTCCATCTACCCGAAGGTCGAGAAGGAATATCCTAATCTTACCCGCCAAAGCGAGCCGGCGGCGTCGGAAAGCATTCATTTCGGCATGGCAAAGAATGACTTCGGCGCACAGCTTCAGGCTGAGCTGGGGGAGTTTCTCAACGCAAGGTGGGAGAGCGGTGAGCAGGAAAAGTTCCTGCAGAGCTGGTACGAGGACCCGGATTCTCAGCCGGTTCGGGATTTTTCAGATCTTCACGGCACGAAGGGCACCATACGCTGTGCAATAGAGCCGGCCGATTCACCCTACACGCGCCAGACTGCGGACGGCTTTACCGGCATAGAAGCGGAGCTCCTGCATGAGTTCTGCCTGAAAAACGGCTATCAGCTGGAGATGTCGGTTATGGACTTCCCGGCCATTCTGCCTGCACTGTCTGCCGGAAAGCTGGATATGGCGCTTCTTGTGTGCTACACGGAGGAGCGTGCCGAGAGCATCCTCTTCTCGGAGCCCTATGAAAAGGCGGAGATCTATGTTGTCTGCCGCAAGGTCGGGTCGCCGGCAGGTGAAAAGGACAGCCTGCTGACATCCGTAAAGGAGAGCTTTGAGAAGAACTTTATCCGTGAATCCCGATGGAAGCTGATGGCGCGGGGCCTGTGGGTAACCATACAGGTGTCGGTGCTCTCCGCCATATTCGGCACCCTGCTGGGGGCGGTGCTGTGCTGGCTCAGGCGAAGCGGCATCAGACCCGTCAGTACGGTCACAGCCGGCTTTATCAGAATAGTGCAGGGTGTGCCGATAGTTGTCATGCTGCTGGTGCTGTACTATGTGATCTTTGTCAATGCGCCTCTGAGCGGCCTTGCGGTGGGTGTCATAGGCTTCTCAATAGACTTCAGCGTGTATGTGGCCGAGATACTGCGCAGCGGCATCGAATCCATCGACAGGGGACAGTGGGAGGCCGCCGCATCCCTGGGCTTCGGACAGGCTCTGTCTCTCACAAGAGTCATACTGCCGCAGGCTCTCACCAGAGCACTGCCCGTATATAAGGGACAGTTCATATCCATGGTGAAGATGACCTCGGTGATCGGGTATCTGGCGGTGCAGGATCTGGCAAAGGCCGCGGATATAATCCGCTCCAGAACATACGATGCGTTCTTCCCGCTTATTGCAACGGCTGTCATCTATTTCCTTATCGCATGGCTGCTGACGCTGCTGCTGGGGCTGGTGGAGATCAGGATAGACCCCCACAGCCGCAAGGATCCGCTGGCTGACATAAATACCGATGCTCCCATATCCGATACAGAGGTCGGGCAGGTACAGAACAGAGAGCGGGATGTAGTCATAGAGCTCAGAGGTCTGCGCAAGGAATATGAAACGGCCACTCCTCTTGAGAATGTCTCCGTTGAGATACGCCGGGGAGATGTGATCTCCGTGATAGGCCCCTCCGGTACCGGTAAATCCACTCTGCTGCGCTGCATCAACAGACTTGAGACACCCACCTCCGGCGAGATATTCGCATTCGGTAAGACGGTACCCGCCAAGGGAAAGGCTCTCAACGAAATGCGTATGCGCATGGGAATGGTTTTCCAGAGCTTCAATCTGTTCAATCACCTGACTGTGATCGAAAATATAATGCTGGCTCCGGTGCTCCTGAAGGGAGTCTCACGGCAGCAGGCTTACGAAAACGGTATAGTCCTTCTGCGCAAGGTAGGTCTTGCGGAAAAGGCTCTTTGCTATCCCTCCGAGCTCTCCGGCGGTCAGAAGCAGCGTATCGCCATCGTTCGCACATTGGCCATGGAGCCTGAGATCATCCTCTTTGACGAGCCCACCTCCGCCCTCGACCCCACCATGATAGGCGAGGTGCTCCATGTAATAAGCAATCTTGCCGATTCCGGCATGACCATGCTCATTGTCACTCACGAGATGAAGTTCGCAAGAGATGTGTCCAACCGCGTGTTCTATATGGACTGCGGAGGAATATACGAGGACGGGTCCAGCGAGCAGATATTCAACCGGCCTGAAAAGGAGCGCACGAGAGCGTTTATCCTCCGCCTGAAGCTGTTCTCCTTTACCATCGAGAGCCGTGACTTTGACTTTGTCAGACTGAGGGCGGAGCTTGAGAGCTTCGGCCATGCCCAGCTGATGCCTCGCAGACTCTTGGACAGTATGATACTCTGCGCCGAGGAGATAGTGATGCAGGGCCTGCGCAATATACCGGGCGTGAGCTATCCCTGCGAGCTGGCGGCGGAGTATTCCGAGAACGGAGAGCTGAAGCTGCTGCTGCATTACGGCGGAGAAAATGCCGATCCGATGGACTTCATGGATGAAGTATCTCTCCTCATAGTCCGCGCCAGAAGCGAGAGCCTCACACACAGCTATTCACCCGAGGCGGGAAATGAGCTTCAGGTCACGGTCAAGTGAACAACAGAACGGAAAAAGGGCAGAAAATAAGCAAAAAAAGATTGAAAAATCATTATAAAACTATTGCAATCCGGGAATGATTCTGATATTATATCAGAGCATTTCGCACGGGAGCGGACTTTCCCCATGTGGCCGGCAGCGGCTTGGAAGAAAGGATGAGGCGCCCGGAGGAATAAATAACAAATATATTTCGGAGGAAAAACAAATGTCAGTAGTATCCATGAAGCAGCTGCTGGAAGCCGGTGTCCATTTCGGTCACCAGACCCGCCGCTGGAACCCCAAGATGGCCGAGTATATCTATTGCGAGCGCAACGGCATATACATCATCGACCTGCAGAAGACCGTTAAGAAGCTGGAAGAGGCTTATGATTTCGTTCGTCAGCTGGCTGAGAACGATCAGACCATCCTCTTTGTCGGCACCAAGAAGCAGGCTACCGAGGCTGTCAAGGAAGAGGCCGCCCGCGTCGGTATGTACTATGTGAACGCCCGCTGGCTCGGCGGTATGCTCACTAACTTCAAGACCATGCGTACCCGCGTTGACAGACTGACCCAGCTCAAGAAGATGCAGGAAGACGGCACCTTCGATATGCTGCCCAAGAAGGAAGTCATGAAGCACCTGGGCGAGATGGAGAAGCTCGAGAAGTACCTTGGCGGCGTCAAGGACATGAAGAAGCTCCCCGGCGCTCTGTTCGTCGTCGACCCCCGCAAGGAGCACAACGCCATTGCCGAGGCACGCAAGCTGCACATCCCCATCGTCGCCATCGTCGATACCAACTGCGACCCCGATGAGGTCGATTACGTCATCCCCGCCAACGACGACGCCATCCGCGCCATCCGCCTGATCGCTGCCACCATGGCCAACGCCGTGCAGGAAGGCCGTCA
>JAZUJF010000065.1:0-9493 GCA_045642585.1 Candidatus Limivicinus sp. | reverse complement strand
ACAGGCAGCGGCAAGACCCTCTTTGCCCAGACTATGGCAAAGCTTCTGGATGTGCCCTTCGCCATCGCCGATGCCACCACTCTGACCGAGGCCGGATATGTGGGCGAGGATGTGGAGAATGTTATCCTCAAGCTGCTGCAGGCCGCAGATATGGATGTGGAACGGGCCCAGAGAGGCATCATCTACATCGACGAGATAGATAAGATCGCCCGCAAGAGCGAGAACACATCCATCACCCGTGATGTGTCCGGCGAGGGCGTACAGCAGGCACTTCTCAAGATGCTTGAGGGCACGGTCGCAAACGTACCCCCCAAGGGCGGGCGCAAGCATCCCATGCAGGAGTTCATTCAGGTGGACACCTCCAACATCCTCTTCATCTGCGGCGGCGCGTTTGACGGTCTGGACAAGATAATCGAGAAGCGCACCGACAGGAAGACCATGGGCTTCGGCGCGGAGATCACCTCCGGCAGGGACAGGGATGTGGGGGAGATCATGAAGGAGGTGCAGCAGCACGACCTTCTGAAATTCGGCATCATCCCCGAGCTTATAGGCCGTCTGCCGGTCATTGCCACCCTTGACAGCCTGAACAGGGACGATCTGGTGCGCATCCTCCGTGAGCCGAAAAACGCCATGACCAAGCAGTATCAGGCCCTCATGGGCTACGATGACGCGGAGCTTGAGTTCGCCCCGGGCGCTCTTGAGGCCGCGGCTGACAGGGCCATCGAGATGAAGATCGGCGCACGCGGTCTGCGCTCGGTCATGGAGGGAGTCATGACCGACATCATGTACACCACCCCCTCCGACAAAACCGTAAAAAAGATCACCGTTACGGCTGAATGCTTCACGGAAGGAGCACAGCCCCTTATAGAGCGCAGATGATCTCCCGCTCGCAGAATGCTCCAGAAAGGAGAGAAAACCACTATGTCCGATAATATGACCGTAAATTCTCTGGTGCAGATGCCTCTGCTCTGCCTCAGAGGACTGCACGTGTTCCCCGGTATGCTCCAGACCTTTGATGTGGAGCGCAAGGCCTCGGTGGGAGCACTGAATAACGCCGTGCGGGGAGACCAGCTTATCTTCCTTGCGACCCAGAAGGAGCTGTCCGCAAATCTGCCCGAGGAAGACGGGCTGTACCGTATAGGCGTGGTGTGCCGCGTCCGTCAGCAGCTTCGCCAGCCCGGAGGGAATGTGTGCCGGGTAATGGTGGAGGGACTGTACCGTGCCGCCGCCATCACCATCGACACCGACCCCAGAGCCTATTCCGTTCAGGCGGCCATGCTGCCGGATCATGCCGACCATACCCCTGCCGCCAGAATGGAGGCAATGGTCAGAAACTGCCTGACCCTCTTTGAGGAATATATCACCTATAATCCCGAGATGATAAACGAGAAGCTTATCAGTCTTCTCTCTAATCCCGACCCCGTGTTCGTGGGCTACTATATCGCCCAGCATATCCGTCTCAGTGTTGAGGACGCACAGAAGGTGCTTGAGGAGCAGTCTGTTTCCAGGCGTCTGGGACTTGTGTCCAAGCTCCTTAATAACGAGATAAATGTCCTTGCCATCGAGAAGGAGCTGACCGACGCCACCAACGAGGCCATGAACAAAAATCAGCGGGAGTATTATCTCAAGGAAGAGATGAAGATAATACAGTCCGAGCTTGGCGAGAATGACGACATTGACGAGTACCGCCGTAAGATAGAGGCGCTGCCCGTGAGCGGCGAGGTGAGAGAAAAGCTCCTGAAGGAGCTCTCTAAGCTGCAGAAGCAGCCCTTCGGCTCGGCGGAGGCCTCCGTTATCCAGAATTATCTGGATATCTGCCTTGAGATCCCCTGGGGGATAACTACCAGGGAGACCGTGAACATCGAAAAAGCGAGAAAAATGCTGGATGAGGATCACTTCGGCCTTGAAAAGGTGAAGGAGCGCATCCTTGAGTATCTGGCCGTGAAGCAGCTGTCCGGTGAGGTCAGGGGAGGACTTATCTGCCTTGTGGGACCTCCGGGGACCGGCAAGACCAGCATTGCCCAGTCTGTTGCCCGGGCCACCAACCGCAGACTCGTGCGCCTGTCTCTGGGCGGAGTCCACGATGAGGCGGAGATACGCGGCCACAGAAAGACCTACATAGGCGCCATGCCCGGCAGACTTATCTCCGGCATAATTCAGGCAAAGTCATCCAATCCCCTGATGGTTCTCGACGAGATAGACAAGCTCGGCTCCGACTACAGGGGCGACCCCTCCGCCGCCCTGCTTGAGGCGCTGGACGGGGAGCAGAACGGCACCTTCCGGGACAATTTCCTTGAGCTGCCCTTCGATCTGTCCGATGTGTTCTTCATAACCACCGCAAACACCACCGATACTATACCCAGAGCACTCCTTGACCGCATGGAGGTCATAGAGCTTCCCAGCTATACCGACGAGGAGAAGCTGCAGATCGCAAAGCGGCATCTCATCCCCAAGCAGCGTAAGAAGCACGGTCTGCGCGCAAACCAACTGAAGGTGGATGACAGCGCCCTGCGGGAGATAATCGCCTCCTACACGAGAGAGTCCGGCGTGCGCGTGCTGGAACGGGAGCTGGCTTCCGTCTGCCGAAAGGCCGCCGCCGGTATCGCCGAGCAGAAGTACAGGAGCGTTTCCCTCAAAAAGGACAATGTATCCCGCTTTCTGGGCCCCGTGAAGTTCAAGCCCGATGAAAAGCTGCGTGAGCCCTCTGTGGGTCTTGTGCGTGGGCTTGCGTATACCTCTGTGGGCGGCGAGGTACTGGATGTTGAGGTGGCCGTTGTCGAGGGCACAGGAAAGCTGGAGCTCACCGGAAACCTGGGCGATGTGATGAAGGAATCCGCCAGGGCCGCGCTGAGTTATATCAGAAGCCGTGCCGACCGGCTGGGCATTGACCCCCAGTTCTATAAGAACAGGGACATACATATCCATTTCCCCGAGGGCGCGGTACCCAAGGACGGCCCATCCGCGGGCATCACCATGACCGTGGCTCTTGTCTCCGCCCTCACCGATACACCGGTGCGCAGCGATATTGCCATGACGGGTGAAATAACACTTCGGGGCAGGATACTGCCCATCGGCGGACTGAGAGAGAAGACCATGGGCGCGCTGAGAGCGGGAGTCAGGACAGTCATCATCCCAAGAGACAACGAGGCGGATCTTGATGAAATAGATCAGGCAGTGAGGGCTCAGCTGAGCTTTGTGACTGCCGACCATGCCGATCAGGTGCTGGACACGGTCTTCGTGAGAAAGTGCGAAAAAGAGCAGGTGCCTGTCATGTGCGCCCCGTCCGCGGGTGAGCGCCGTGGGGTGAGACAGTGAAAAAGGTGACTGATAATGGCCGCGCTGAATGTCAATAAGGCGGAGTTCGTCAAATCCGCCGCCGATCCGAAACAGTTTATTATGAGCCCTCAGCCCGTGGTGGCCTTTGCGGGTAAATCCAATGTGGGCAAATCCTCGGTGATAAACCGTCTCCTGAACAGGAAGAATTTTGCCAGAGTGGGGGCGGAGCCCGGAAAGACCATCCATGTCAACTACTTCCACATAGACGGCAGGATGTATTTCGTGGATCTGCCCGGCTACGGCTATGCCAAGGTCTCCCGGTCGGAAAAGGAACGCTGGGGTAAGCTCATGGAGGATTTCTTTGCCCGGAAGGACGCCTTCGATCTGGGCGTTATGATCGTTGACTCCCGCCATAAGCCCACCGCCGACGATATGACGATGGCTCAGTGGTTTCTGTCCTCCGGAAGGGAGCTCGTCGTTGTTGCCAACAAGACGGACAAGCTGAAAAAGAGCGAGCTTGTGCCTAATATGGCTCTCATCCGTGAGACGCTGGAGCTGCCCGGGGAGACGGTGCTCATTCCCTTCTCCGCGGAAAAGGGTCAGGGCAGGGAAGCTCTGATGGCCGAGATCTGCAAATTGTTATGATACTAATATCCAATAAAAACAAGACAATCTTTACGGTCTGATTATCGTCATGCTGCGTTGAAGCCCTTGACCATATATCTCCATTATGCTCTGCGGTCTTCGCCTTGCCTGACGGTAATCATCCTCGTAAATCTTTGTCTGCTTTCCATTGGATATTAGTATGACAGTATCAGCAGAGCGAAAAATGTTTTTTCGCTCTGCTATTGTATTTTCTATTGTATTTTGTTAAAATACTGATATATTGGGGGGTGGAGCAGATCAGCGCTTTTCAGGAGATCATGAACGGGTTTGATTTTTCGTATATCATCAGCCTTGTTCTGGGCGTTATCCCGTCGCTTATCTGCATCACTGTCCATGAGATGAGCCACGGCTATGTGGCTTACCGTCTGGGTGATGACACCGCGAAGCGCATGGGTCGTCTTACCCTGAACCCCATAAAGCATCTTGACCTGCTGGGTCTTGTTATGATGCTCACCGTCCATGTGGGCTGGGCAAAGCCTGTGCCGGTGAATATGTACCGGTTCAAAAACCCCAAAAAGGGTATGGCACTTACCGCCCTTGCGGGGCCTGTGAGCAATGTGCTGCTGTCAATACTGGCCGTTTTTCTGTACGGACTGCTGTTTATCCCGCTGATAGACAGTCGGGCGGGATATTATGCGCTGCAGACCCTGCAGTACACCTCCGTTATCAGCATCGGCCTTGCAATTTTCAACATTCTGCCCTTCCCGCCCCTTGACGGCTCAAAGGTGCTTTTCTCCCTTCTCAGTGACGAGGGCTATAATAAGCTCATGAGGTATGAGCGATACGGCGGGATCATCCTTTTCGTCGTGGTGCTCTCCGGCGCTCTGGGCTCTTTTCTCTCCAACGCCGTGAACACTGTGTATTCTTTTATCTTTCCCATAGCACAGGTCGGATTTGACCTGACTTCCTTGATAATTAAGTGAGAAGTAATGGAAAACCCCAGTTTCTATCTTGAAGGTATCGTAAAGGATAAAAATGAGCTTCAGGACTTTGAGGGCCCTCTGAGCCTCATCCTGATGCTCCTGTCCAAAAATAAAATAGAGATCAGAGACCTCAGCATTTCCGACATTCTGGATCAGTATCTGGATTATCTCGCCCGGATGCAGAGCATGGATCTTGAGATCGCCAGCGAATTCGTGCAGATGGCCTCCCACCTCCTGTATATCAAGACCGGGGTGCTGCTTTCCGGGGATGAGGAGGTTTCCGAGCTTGAGGTCCTGATGGAGTCTCTGGAGCAGCTGAAGGCCAGAGATACCTTCACCTCTGTGCAGAAGGTTCTGCCGGAGCTGAAAAGGGCTTCGGAGCTGGGGCTTCTGTACTATGCCAGAATGCCCGAGCCTCTCCCGCCGGAGGGCAGGGAATACCGTTACAGCCATGAGCCGGGGGAGCTGCTGCAGGCTATGCTGAATATCTATTCCCGTGGCGGCAGGACACCCGACACGGAGGCGCTGGAGAGGGCCGTCCCGAAGCGTATAGTTTACAGCATCCGTGACAAGAGCGTTCACATCATCCGCCGGCTGCGCTCAGGACCTGTGAAGCTCGGGGAGCTGTACAGCGAGTGCCGCACCCGCAGCGAGGTCGTGGCGGTGTTCATGTCTGTGCTTGAGCTGTGCTCTCTGGGCTCCGTGCGTATTTCGTCCGGGGAGACAGGCTATACCGTTGAGTTCACGGGCGGCGATGTGGACGAAATAATCGAAAAGATCGTAGAGTAGAGCAATGATAGATTTGTTATCCACCCTTGAGGCCGTTCTCTTTGCCTCAGGTGAAAGTGTTCCCGTTGCCCGGCTGTCCCTTGTGCTGGGCGTGGAAGAAAACGAAATACGGCGCTGCGCGAGGGAGCTGCAGGAGTCCTATATCAGCGGAGAGCGGGGCATCCGTCTGCTCATTCTTGACGATAAGCTCCAGCTTTGCTCCGCACCGGAGTTCGCGCCCTATATCACCAGAGTGCTGGAGCAGCGCAGGCCGCCCCAGCTGTCCCAGTCGGCTCTTGAGGCTCTGGCAATAGTGGCGTATTTCCAGCCGGTGACAAGAGCCTATGTGGATCAGGTGCGCGGCGTGGACAGCTCATATACGATGAGCGTGCTGAGCGACAGGGGACTCATTGAGGAGTGCGGCCGTCTGGATGTACCCGGCAGACCCGCCGTATTCCGCACAACGGATGTTTTCCTGCGCACGATGGGCGTCAGCGAGCTCTCGCAGCTGCCTCCGCTCCCGGAGGTGCAGTCCTCTGAGGGTCTTGAGAAGCTGAGAGAACAGATAGACAGATTGCAGAACAACGGACAGGATATTGAAGGACAGCTGAGTCTTTCCGAGCTTTCGGGAGAGGCTCCCAAGGAGTGATGTAATTGGTTGGATGGATAATACTGGGCGTCTTTGTAGCCCTGATAGTCCTGCTGCTGGTAATACCGATAGGCGTTGATGTGGCCTACGAGGGCGGCCAATTCAGGCTGTCCGGTATGCTGGGGGGCGTAAAGCTTCAGCTCTACCCCAAGGCCGGGGAGGACGGATCGGCTCCCAAAAAGGAGAAGAAGCCCAAAAAAGAAAAGAAGCCCAAAAAAGAGCAGAAGCCCAAGGAGAAAAAGCCCGGAGAGGAGACCGACAAGAAGAAGTCAAAGTCCGGACTGTTATCCGAGCTGAGCCGTGAGGAGCTTCTGGGGCTTGTCAAGACCGCTTTCAAGGGCTTGAGCAGATTCGGAAAGCTTCTGGTTGACCGCTTCATGCTCCACTACACGGCCGCCGGTGAGGACCCGTACACCACGGCGATGACATACGGCTATGTGAACGCGGCCCTTTCGGCGCTCGCTCCCGTCTGCCGCAGTCAGTTCATCGTAAAGTCATCGGATGTCTGGACAGATATTGACTTCACAAAGGACAAGACGGAGCTGGACTTCGGGCTGTGCGTCGCCATTCGTCTGCTTCAGGTGGCCCGTGTGGGACGGATAATCATTTTCGGAGCACTGGGGATCATCGCAAAGCACAAGGTCAATAAGCTCATGGAGAAGCTCAGAAACCGCGGCAGTGATACCGGGGAAGCACCGGAGGAGAAACCGGAACAGCCCCCTGAAAATACAAGCGAAGAAAAAATCAAAAATGAAGATACTACTCAAGAAGATGAAAGGATGAACAATGATGGAAAATAACCCTATCGGAGAACTGATGCAGAGTACTATGGAGAGTGTTAAGAACATTCTCAAGGTGGACACCGTTGTGGGTGATCCCATCTACACGCCTGACGGAATTACTCTCGTCCCCATTTCCAGGATCTCTGTGGGCTTCGGCGGCGGCGGAGTAGAGTTTGCCAAGAAGACCGGCGATGCCAGACCCTACGGCGGCGGCAATGCCACCGGCGTGAAGATCGACCCCATAGGCTTCCTGATAATCAAGGAAGGCACCGTGAGAATGGTCAATGTCACTCCTCCCGCCAACAGCACCGTTGACAGGATCATCGATCTTGTTCCTCAGGTGATGGACAAGGTTGACGCTTTCATCGAAAAGCAGAACAATAAGTAATATTTTTTAATAATCCGCCAATAATAAGCACGACCCGAAAAATGGGGTGGTGCTTATTATTAGGAAAAAAACAGCCGTAATTGTCATACTTGCCCTGCTGACATCTCTCATGCCCTCGGCCTATGCCGTCTCATGGCCGGAGGTCACGGCGGAGCGCGCCATACTGATGACATCCGACGGCACGGTGCTTTTCGAGAAAAACGCGGATACGAAGTCACTTATCGCCAGTACCACAAAGCTGATGACTGCCATTGTGGTACTGGAAAACGCGCGGCTCGGGGACGAGGTGACGATCACTCCGGGCTGCTGTGATATCGAGGGCTCCGGCATGGGCATAAAGCCCGGAGAACGCTACACTGTGCGGGAGCTTCTGCTGGGGCTTCTGCTGGCCTCCGGCAACGATGCCGCCGAGGCGTTGGCGGCTCATACAGCCGGAAGCGTGAAGGATTTTGTGAAGCTTATGAACAGCAAGGCCAAAGAGCTGGGCATGACCTCCACCTCCTTCGCAAATCCCCACGGTCTCGATGCCGAGGGACATTATTCAACAGCCCGTGATATGGCGAAGCTGATGCTCTTGTGCATGGAGAACGAGGACTTTGTGCAGCTGTGCGGCACTGAGACGGCGGAGATCAGCGGGCATTATTATGTAAACCACAATAAGCTCCTGAATATGCTGTCCGGATGCGTGGCGGGCAAGACCGGCTATACAAAGGCCGCCGGAAGATGCCTTGTAAGCTGCTGCATAAGAAAGGGTATGGAGCTTGTGTGCGTCACGCTGTCCTCACCGGATGACTGGAACGATCATATCAGCCTCTATGAGACGGCCTTTTCACGGTATTCCATGCGGTGTGTGACGGAGGATGTGTCCTTTCGCATCCCGGTCCTGTCAGGGGCCGGAATATGGGCGGAGCTGGTGCCCGGGGAGTCCGTAACGCTGCTTGTGCCCGCGGACAGAGAAATATCCCTGCGCTGTGAATACCCGGGCTTTGTGTTCGCGCCCATAGAAGCGGGGGAGAGGGCAGGCCGTGCGGAGGTTATGATAGACGGAAAGAGCGCAGGGGAGTTCGAGCTTGTGTATGCTTACGATGTGCCTCTGGCCGTGCCCTGCGCTGAGTGATCATCGCTTATCTAATACTAAATCCCCATGCGCTTTAATGTGCACCACAACAAACGAAAGCTTAGTGCGCAGGGGGATTTATGCTCATCCGTTCCGGTTGCCGCGAAAGCGGCGAGGAACGGGAGATTATTATAATAATTAATATGGAAGCGCAGCTTTCATATTAAACGGAGAAAAACCATGACTGAGAGATTGCAGAAGCTGATCGCCGCCTCGGGGCTCATGTCCAGAAGAGCCGCCGAGCAGTGCATTTTGGCCGGCCGTGTCACGGTAAACGGACTTACGGCCGCGCTGGGCGACAGAGCGGACCCGGAGACCGATACAATACTGTTCGACGGCAGACCTCTCCCCTCATCAGAGGAGAAGGTTTACATAATGTTAAACAAGCCCAAGGGCTATGTGACCACAATGAACGATGAGAAGGGCCGCAGGAATGTGAGGGAGCTTGTCAGGGATGTTCCGGGGCGGGTCTACCCGGTGGGCAGACTGGATATGTATTCCGAGGGTCTGCTGCTCATGACAAACGACGGCGACTTTGCCAACCGGATGATGCACCCCTCCCATGAGGTGGTGAAGGTTTACCGCACATGGGTGACCGGCGGGGATGTGGGCTGTTCGGTCGAGCTGCTGCGCTGTCCCATAGAGCTTGACGACGGCTATGTTACCGCCCCGGCGGAGGTGGATATAGCAGACCTGTTCCCGGGGGGAGCGGTGCTGGACATTGCCATTCACGAGGGGAGAAACAGACAGGTGCGCCGTATGTGCGACGCTGTGGGACTGCGTGTGACGAAGCTCCGGAGGATCAGCGAGGGCGATGTTTTTCTGGGAGAGCTGAAAAGCGGCTGCTGGCGCTATCTCACGGATGAGGAGCTTGAACTGATCCTCAATAGAAATCCTTAAGGCACCACCGCATAATACGCCTGC
>JAZUJF010000064.1:0-2256 GCA_045642585.1 Candidatus Limivicinus sp. | reverse complement strand
GGACTTATGTACGGTAACGGCCCATGCGTGCTCCAGGTCCATAAGTGACTCAAAGCTGTACTGGCATATTTTACCGTCAAAGTCGATGGTCATTGTCTCGCTCTCGAAATCCATATTCCGGATAAGGCCGATATCGCCGTTGTATATCCCCATGCCGGCCTCCCGTTTATCGGGGGTCTGCCACAGGAGATCGTAGTTATTGCGTATCTGCATGACCCGATCTCCCACCCGGAAGATCACCTCGCCGAACAGCTTCTCCTTCTTATCGGGAGACTGGGGGTTCAGGGCCTCCTGCAGGCGCTTATTGAGGTTATATGTGCCCATTTCACCCTTTCTTGTGGGCGAAAGCACCTGTATCTCTGAGGACGGGATATTCATCTTCTCCGGCAGTCTGTGGGCGCAGAGCTCCACTATGGTGTCAACGGTGCTGCCCGCCTGCATTCGTTTCAGGCGGAAGAAGTCACCGGTATTCTCTCCCAGATCCGGATGCTCGCCCCGGTTTATCATATGGGCGTTGCGCACGATGCGGCTGCCCTCGTTCTGGCGGAATATCTCCGTCAGGCGCACGGTGGGTATGACCTCGCTTCGGATAAGGGCGGAGAAGACATTCCCCGGCCCTACGGAGGGCAGCTGGTCGGCATCGCCCACCATTATGAGTCTTGCGTCGGCAGGCATGGCCTTCAGCAGGGCGTCCATCAGGAGAATATCCACCATGGAGCTCTCGTCAAGGATGACGGCGTCACACTCCAGCCTGTCGTTCTCGTTTTTGGTAAAGACGACCTTCTCCCCGTCCTCGTCGAACTTTGCTCCCAGAAGACGGTGGACGGTGTAAGCGTCCTTGCCGGTGAGCTCCGTCATGCGCTTGGCCGCACGGCCTGTGGGCGCGGTAAGGAGGGTCTTTAGTCCCAGATGGTCGAACATGGCGATAATGGCGCGAATGGAGGTAGTTTTGCCCGTGCCGGGGCCGCCGGTAAGCACAACTATCTGGTGTTTGAGCGCCAGCTCAAGGGTCTTGCACTGCATGGGGGCATAGTGGATGCCCTGAGAATCCTCAAGCCGCGCAAGGAGCTTATCGATATTTGTTCTGTCTTTGAAGCGGCGGAGGCTCATCCTTGCAAACTGCTCTGCGGCATCGGTCTCCGCCTCATACAGCTCAGGCAGATAGCAGGCATTCTTTCCCGCCACAAATTCCTGAATAATGCTGTGCTCCTCAATGAGAGCCCCTATGCGCTCGTCGGCATCCTCCGGTGAGACATTTATTAACTCGGCAGTTACGGAGGCAAGCTTCTCCCGTGGAATGAAGCAATGGCCGTTACCCGTGTTGTGTCTCAGCTCGAAGAGCAGCGCCGCACCCACCCGGTTGGGGCTCTGCTCGCTGATGCCGAGCTGCAGGGCCATATTGTCAGCCTCGGCAAAGCTGGCGCCCACGAAATCGGCAACCATGGCGTATGGGTTCTCCCGCAGGATGTCCATAGCCTTGTCGCCGAAGTATTTATACATCCGCATAGCCAGAACAGGGCGCAGTCCGAAGGAGCACACGAACTCCGTCAGCATACGCACGCCCGCCTGATGCTGAAAGCTCCTGCTTATCTGCTGGGCCTTCTGGGCGCTGATGCCCTTGATCTTCGCCAGCTCCTGCCATGAATTGAGCATCACATCAAGCGTCTTATCGCCGAACCTGTTGACTATCAGGGAGGCTGTGGCGGGGCCGATCCCCTTCACGGCGCCGGCGGCCAGAAACTCATATATGGCCCCCGCGGAGGATGGCAGAAGCCGCTGTGCAAACTCGGCCTTGAACTGTCTGCCGTGGACAGTATGTGTCATCCAGCTGCCGGATATTATCATGCTCTCGCCGGCGGCAGCATACGGGAAGCAGCCCACCACCGTCACGGCCTCACCGCCGGTATCACGGAGGCGAAGCACGGTGTAGCCGTTTTCCTCGTTTTTATATATCACGCTGTCAACCGTGCCTGAAAGCTCCAGCAGCTCAGTGTACTGATCCACAGGGACTCCTCCTAAATAAGCAATGTGGGCAAATGCCTGAAATATATTAAGGGCTGACCGCTTAAAGCTCCGCGATCACTTCACACTCTACCAGAGCGCCCTTGGGGAGCCTGGATACTTCAACGCAGGAGCGTGCGGGAAACGGCTCGCTGAAATACCTGGCATAAATGCCGTTTACGACACCGAAGCTATTCATATCGGTGATGAAAACGGTGGTCTTGACGCTCTTGCAGATGCAGCTTCCGGCGGCCT
>JAZUJF010000063.1:0-4355 GCA_045642585.1 Candidatus Limivicinus sp. | reverse complement strand
AGCACTGGATGCCTATCTCCGCCATATCCTCAACTATGGGAGCAAGATAGGAGTCGGCATGGTGGATCGCGATCACGCCCTGAGAGCGGATATAGCCGTATATTCTCCTGTACGGCTCCTTGAAGAATTCACGCCACATATCGGGAGCCATGAACAGCTGGGTCTTTGCGCCCCAGTCATCGTGAAAGAAGATCGCATCGGGCTTCATCTTCTCGCAGTAGAGCTTCATGACCTTGAGCTTGAATTCACAGATATAGTCGATCAGCTCGTGCATCTCCTGCGGATGCTCATAGAGGTTGACAAGGGTATCCTCAAAGCCCATAAGGAAGTGACATTCCTCGAAAAGTCCGGTGCCGGAGAACGCGCACAGGAGCTTATCCTCTCCCGTCGCCGCCCTCGCCGCGGCGACGCACTCCTCCCAGCCGTTCTGGCAGCTGCCCTCAACATCGGGAGCGGTCACGAAGTCTCTCCAGCGGGTGATGTCACGCAGTACCTTTGTCTCCTCGTTCACAATAGGCTGCTGCCCGGGATGATCGGCGGGCCACGCGATGGTGACGCCCCAGCGATCCTTGCCGGTCATACCCGGATGGCGCCCGTTCATAAGGTAGCCGTTTACCGGATCAAGCAGCCACAGCTGAAGAGCCTCATACTGAACAAGCTGTCTCTCAGGCTTGCCGTCGGGTCTGAGCATTTCGAGAAATATTTCCTTAGCGTTCATCTGTCCGTCTCCGTTTCGTTATATAATAGGCAGGATGTAAAGGTAATTCTGTTTTCACCGCGGTAATACGGCATACCGGAGAGAGTGCATACCCGGTTGACCAGAAGCCCGTAGGCTTCCATAGAGGAGAGCATTTTCCCCGGATATCTGCACGGTCTGCGGGGATATGTGCAGACCTCACATCTGGTACAGGTGCCTGCCGACAGAGGCAGACAATCCTTTGTGACTATTCTCGCCTGCCGGGCAAGGGTGTCAAAGCGCCGATCGTGGAGCCCTTTGGCCTCAGCTATGCCCTCAGCGTCATATTCGTCCCGAAGCTCTCCCACGGTCTGGACAAGGATCCCCTCGGAATACGCTCTTATTCTCTTTTCACAGTGCTCAACGCTGCCGCAGCCCGGAGGACAGGCCCACCGTTTTCCGTAGGCCTTGCATTTGTCGGCAGAGCACATATCCCGGACCTCTTTCATGGGCTTCAATGAAGAAATATCGACACTGCATACATCTTCAAATCCTATCTCCCGGGCAAGTTTTATCCAATCCATCTTGTATTGTCCGCTTTATTCGTGTAAAATAAATACCATCAAATGCTGAGTAATGTGTGCTTAACCACCCTCGGCGGGTGAAGCATCGCATACTCAACTGGTGACATTATAGGAAATCGGTAAAGATATGTCAAGAATAACCGTACACATGGATAACCACAAATATGAATATAGTTTCACTTCCGGGTGCGATCTGCTCTCTTTTCTGCGCTCCAATGGTTACAGTGTAAGTGCGCCCTGCGGAGGCAACGGCAAGTGCGGCAAATGCAGGGTCATGCTCCGTCGCGGCGGCAGGTCGGAGGAGGTCATCGCCTGCAAAACCGTTCTCAATGAGGATTGTGAAGTGTTTCTCGTCTCCGACTCCTCGGATATATCCTGGAACAAGGTCTCCTCTGCCGTCCGTGCCGAAGGTCAGGAGCGGGGTCTCGGCGCGGCCATAGATCTGGGCACCACCACCGTGGCGGTATCTCTGTACGAGCTTGAGAGCGGCAGGGCTCTGGGCTCTCTCAGCCGATGGAACGCCCAGAAGAGCTTCGGTGCGGATGTTATCTCCCGCATAGGTCACTGCATGGACGGCGGTCTGCCGGAGCTGTGTCAGCTCATACGGGAGCAGATATATGATATGATGGTGGAGCTGTGCCGCAGTGCTGACCGTCCGGTTTCCGACATAAAAACCGGCTTTCTTGCGGGCAATACAGTGATGGAGCACATCTTCGCCGGGATCTCCCCGGACAGCATTGCCTCCGCCCCCTATCTCCCCTCTTCATATTTCGACTCCGGTGAGATGATCGGGCTTCACGGCATTCCCATACATCTCTCCCCATGTATCGCGGGATATGTGGGCGGGGATATTACCGCCGGTATTCTCGCGTCAGGGCTGCATTTGTCCGACGAAAAAGTGCTGTTCATAGATGTGGGCACCAACGGCGAGATAGTTCTGGGAGATAAGGACGGGTGCTTCTGCTGCGCGGTTGCCTCCGGTCCCGCCTTTGAGGGCGCGGGGATAAGCTGCGGAATGCCCGCGGGTGACGGGGCGATAAGCTCCTTTGAAATTGACGGCGACGAGCTCTCATATCAGGTCATCGGCGGCGGTAAGCCAAGGGGCATATGCGGCTCAGGACTTCTGGATCTGGCGGCGTGCCTGCTGGATACGGGATATATTGACGATGGCGGCTGCCTTGAGGACGATGACGGTGAGAGCGTATTCTACATCACCGAGGATGTTTATATCGACCGGAATGACATCCGTCAGCTGCAGCTTGCCAAAGCCGCAGTCAGCGCCGGGATAACCCGTCTCACCGAGATGGCGGGAATAGAGCTTGAGGATATCGGCTCCGTCTATCTCTCCGGTGGCTTCGGCACAAGGCTTCGGGGAGAGAGCGCCATACGGATAGGTCTGCTCCCGGCGGAGACGGCGGGCAAGGTGAAGCCTATTGGCAACACCAGTCTCACCGGTGCCGCCATGGCTCTGGTGAGCCGGGATGAGCGCAGCAGGCTCACCGGGATAAAGCAGAAATGCAGATACCTCGAGCTGTCCTCCGATGCCCGTTTCAACACATTATTTGTGGATGCCATGAGCTTCCCGGAATTATAAAGGAGAAAAGCATGAATATTACATTCCCTCTTATCCTCGACGGTGCAATGGGCACTCAGCTTCATAAAAGGGGTCTACCCTCCGGTGTCTGCCCTGAAAAGTGGTCTCTTGAGCATCCGGATGTTATCCGTGATATTCAGGGCGGCTATGTTTCCGCTGGCTCCCAGGTCATCTATTCCCCCACATTCGGCGCAAACGCGCCCACACTGGAAAAGCACGGTATTTTCAACAAGGTGGGAGAGTACAACAAAGCTCTTGTACAGCTGTCAAAGGATGCCGCCGGAGGAAAGGCTCTGGTGGCCGGTGACATATCCTCTCTGGGCGGGATGCTCTATCCCATGGGCGACATGAGCTTTGAGGATATGTATGAGGCATACCGTGAGCAGGCACAGGCTCTCAATGACGCGGGTGTGGACCTCTTCATTATAGAGACCATCACCTCCCTCCCCGAGGCCAGAGCCGCGGTTCTGGCCGTTAAGAGTGTCAGCACCCTGCCCGTATTTGTGTCCTTCAGCTGCGATGAGAGCGGCCGCACCATGATGGGCAGCGATGTTTGCGCGGCCCTTGAGATATTGCAGGGCATGGGCATCGACGCCTTCGGTCTCAACTGCTCCGTCGGGCCGAAGGAAATGATCCGTCATATTAGTCGGCTGTATGAGCTGTCCGAGCTGCCTCTGATCGTGAAGCCCAATGCGGGTCTGCCCCGGGAGGAGGACGGTAAAACTGTCTTTTCCGTAGGCGCAGAGGAATTTGCCTCCCTCATGCCCGCCCTCGCCGAGGCCGGGGCCTGCATATTCGGCGGCTGCTGCGGCACGGACGGGAGCTTCATATCCGCTGTCAAAGAGGCGCTCAATAATGTTGAGATGAAGGCTCCCTCTCCCCTTCACCCGGAGCTTCTGCCCTGTGCCACAGAGAAGGATGTCTTTCTTCTGGAGCCCGATGCGGTATGCGGGACGGTTTTTGCCTGTGATGAGGAGCTGGAGGACAATATCTGCCAGCTGGAGGACGGTGAGCTTTTCGGTATTGAGATCACTTCTCCCGAGGATGTGGCCCTGTTTTCCGATGTACAGTACTCCATCCGCAATCCCCTGTGTATCGTCTGCGACGACGCGCTTCTCCTTGAAAAGGCTCTGCGTGCGTATCAGGGAAGAGTCCTTTATGACGGGGGACTGGGTGACGGCGAGCTGCTCCCGCTCTCCGAAAAATACGGACTGATCATCTGATAAATCGCTTGCATAATGGCTTGAATATACCAAACTATTATTGTATCGTTATAGGGTATGATATATTACTATGAAAGCTGCGCTTCCATAGTAATGATTATAATGATCTCCCGTTCCTCGCCGCTTACGCGGCAGCCGGAACGGATGAGAAAAAATCCCCATGCGCACTAAGCTTTCGTTTATGGTGGTGCGCTCTGATGCGCATGAGGATTACTATGAAAGCTGCGCTTCCATGGTAATGAATATAATGATCTCCCGTTCATCGCCGCTTACGCGGC
>JAZUJF010000062.1:0-3089 GCA_045642585.1 Candidatus Limivicinus sp. | reverse complement strand
GAAGGCCTGACGGATAACCTCGTCGCCGCCCACATACAGAAGATGGGAGCCCTCAAGGGGCACATCGCGGAGCATAAGGATGACGATGTCGCACTCATGCTCCTTCTTCTGGGTACGCATTGTCTGCATGAACTCCTCTTTTCTGTCGAGAAAAACGGTAGAGTCCACACAGGTGATCTGGCTGACGCCGATATTCTGCTCTGAGATATGGAAGCTCTTGTAGTCGGTCTTGAACAGCTCCTCGGCCGATCTGTCGTCGCTGCCGGAATTGGAGAACAGCTCTCTGCCTATCTCCTTCAGGCTCACACCCGCGATGCGGGAGAGACGCTCGGCCATTGCAATATCCTTCTTTGTGCAGGTGGGCGACTTGAACATCACGGTATCGGAGAGTATGGCCGCCGCCATAAGTCCCGCGATCCTGGGCGACGGCATGACGCCGTGCTCCTGATACATGGCGGTGATGATCGTGTTGGTGCTGCCCACAGGCTCGTTTCTCATGCTGACAGGCTGGCCCGTCTGAATGTCCGCCAGACGGTGGTGGTCGATGATCTCCATGATCTCCACCTGTTCAAGACCGGGCACCGATTGGGCGGCCTCGTTGTGGTCAACAAGCACGACTCTCTTTCTCCTGGGTCTCAGCACATGGTAGCGGGATATGGTGCCTACCACACGCTCGTTCTCATCCAGAACCGGATAGCAGCGATAGCGGCTGTTGAGCAGGGTCTCTTTAACATCGTCAATGTAATCGGCCAGATGGAAGGAGATTATATCTCCGGTGGAACAAATATTTTTCACCGGTATGGCCTGATTGATAAGGCGAAGGGCCTGACGGGCCTCAAGGGGCGTGGATATGATGCAGGTGGGTCCCTCCCAGTCCACCAGCATCTGAGTGATCTCCGTCTGGCAGAGGATGAGGCAGTTTATATTGTTTTCCAGAGCCTGCCGTATTACATCATCCTGAGCGCCGCACACCAGCACCGTGTCCTGATTGAACATAGTGCTGTCCTCATATGCCTTGGGCAAGGATATTTTAACATCGCCGGAAATTGTGGAGGCGGTATTGCTGAACTCATTTACAAGTCTGCCCTCCAGAACACTTATGAGGTTGAAAACCGGGAGGTCACTTATATGGTTGGAGTAAATAGTCTGAAGCTCATGGGTGGCAATGTCGCCGGCGGAAAGCATACTGTACAGGGTCCCGTCATCGTTCACGATGGGCATGGCCGGGATCTTTCCGTCGCGGAGAGTGCGCCACGCAAGCTCCACCGTGACAGACAGGTTAAGCGCAGGGGGCGTGTCATAGTCAATATCGCAGATCTGAGTACGCATGGTGCGGACAAGCCCGGGCGCCTCGACCCCGAAGTAGTCCAGCATACGCCGGGTCTCGTCGTTAATGGAGCCGATGCGGACAGCCTTATACTCTCTGTCACCCAGAGAATTGCGAAGATTTGCGTAAGCAATGGCGGCAACTATGGAGTCGGTATCCGGGTTTTTGTGGCCTGTTACAAAAATATCGCTCATGTTCTGCCCTCCGAAGGGTTGTAGTTGTATATATTATATAAGAACCGGAGATCAATTTCAATAGCCCTGGCATTTTTTGTAATACTTATTGACTATTATGGCAATAATCAAAGTATTATGATAACGAAGAGGTATTGCCATGCCTGACAGGAAAAGAATAGTCAAGATCGCGCTGTACGCCGTTGGCGGAATTATCGCGGCAGGACTCATAGCCCTGACCGTATATCTTCTTTGGGAGAAAGCGCCCGAGGTCTCTCCCGCGCCCGAAGAGCTGGGCAGCATTACGGTGCATCCCTCAAAGGCTCCCGCAGATTCCCCCGCTCCGGATGTTCTGAAGCAGGGGCTTGCCTATGACACGAGCCGCACGGACGGAGTATACACCGTTCTGCTGGTGGGCAACGATGACGGTCACGGCAACACAGACACCATAATGGTGGGCCGTATCGACACCGTTCGCCACAGGATGGATTTTGTCAGCATCCCCAGAGACACCATCATCAACACCGACTGGGAGATACGAAAGCTCAACAGCGTGTACTGGGGCGCGGTCAACAACGGGGAGGAGGGTATCACCGCCCTGAAGCGGCATATCAAAAAGCTTATCGGATTTGATATAGACTGCTATGCGGTACTGGATCTGGACGCCTTTGTGGAGGCGGTGGACACTCTGGGCGGCATATATTTCGATGTGCCGGAGAGCGTATTCTACGAGGACTACTGGCAGGGGCTATATCTGGATCTGGACGCGGGATACCAGCTTCTTGATGGCTATCAGTCCATGTGTCTGTGCCGCTATCGCAGCGGCTATGAAAGCGGGGATCTGGGCAGGATAGAGCTTCAGCATAAGTTCCTCAAGGCAGCGGCCGATCAGTTCATTACCCTCGGGAATATCCCCAATGCCGGCAAGGTAACACAGCTCCTCTCCGAGAGCACAGACACCAACATGAGCGCCTCAAATATAGCCTATTTCATCCGCCAGGCCCTTATGTGCTCCTCAGACAACATCAATTTCCATACTGCCCCGACCACATCCGCTTATGTCCATGATTACAGCTACGCGTTTATTGACCTCTATGACTGGATAAATATGGTGAACGAATGTCTGAATCCCTTCAAGGCACAGGTGGGAGAGGGCGATCTGGACATTGTGTATCTCATGGGCGGCAGCGTGTACTGTACAGGCATCCTGAGAGACCCGGGGTACTTTGACATGGGCGAAAAGAAGAGCGAGGAGCCGGAAGAGGAGGCCGAAGAACCGGAAGAGCTGCCGGAGGAAGAGCCGGAGCGCAGTCCGGAGGAGGACTTCCTGTATGTGCCCACGCCCTCGCCCAAGCCTCCGCAGATGGGCGATGACTGGCTGCTGTTCGGGGATGTGGCCACCGAGCTGAAGGGATAGGAGGCTGATACTGATGCTGATTGAATCACCATGCGCAGTAATGCGCACCACCATTAATGAAAGCAGTGCCTTCCTATAAGGCTTCCCCTTCCGCAGAAGGGGAAGCTGGCACCAGTGCGCACACTGGTGACTGATGAGGTTTCTCCGGTTGGATTGCGGTACAATTAAACTC
>JAZUJF010000061.1:0-3202 GCA_045642585.1 Candidatus Limivicinus sp. | reverse complement strand
GATGAGCTGCCCGACGAGGTGCTGTCGCTGATCCGCACTGCCGCGAAGGAAGTGAAGCCTGACGCCCCCATTATCGGGGAGGTATGGGAGGACGCCGTCATAAAGGAGAGCTACGGAAACCGGCGGAAATACGCCCTTGGCACAGCTCTCGACAGCGTGATGAATTACCCGTTCCGATGGGCAGTCACAGACTTTGTAAAGGGAAAGACAAGTGCATACGATCTGCGGGATTTTCTGATCTCACAACAGATGAATTACCCCAGACCTATGTACTATTCCCTGATGAACCTGCTGGGTACTCACGATATTCAGCGCATCCGGACGGATCTTGCCTCAGATACGGATATCCGGGCGCTTTCCAGAGAGGAACAGGTCGCCCTGAAGTTTACTCCGGAGCGGCTCGCCCTTGCGGTCGAACAGGAAAAGCTGTGTGCCGCTATTCAGTTCTCCGTGCCCGGTGTGCCCAGCATCTATTACGGCGATGAGCAGGGTATGTGCGGGGTGTGCGATCCGTTTAACCGTATGCCCTTTCATGAGGATTGTGAGGAGCTGCACAGCTTCTACTGTCAGCTTGCGGCAATGAGGAACGCATCTCCGGCGCTGAGGACCGGTGAGGCAGATTTTATAGCCTGCGGCAAAAATGTTATCGCTATCCTGAGAAAAATAGAGAATAACAGAGATGCCTTCGGCCATGAGCAGGAGAATGAAACATACATAACTGTAATCAACCGGGGCAGCGGCTACGAAAAAGTGACCGTACCGGGAGTTGACTTCACCTGTCTTATGCCCCCAATGACGGCAAAGATCACAAAGAAATAATGATACAAAACAGCGGCAGGTTTACATAACACACAAACCCGCCGCTGTTTTTCCATATCTATGTTCCTCTTCTATCTCCGGACTGCGGTGCATACCATGTACAAAAAGGAGTGATGGGCGTGAGAGACTTGAAATCGATTCTGAAACGAAAAAAGGGCGTGCTGTCCACCATAGGACTGGTGCTGGCCGTGGTGCTCATATTCTGGACAGTGAACAGCCCCGCTATTGTGGGTGTTGCGGCCTCACAGAGGGAGCTTCCGGTCTACTGTGTCAAGCGGGACGACAAGGTGGTATCCCTCAGCTTTGATGCCGCATGGGGAAATGAGGACACCCAGACCATTATTGATATTCTGAATAAATACAAAATAAATACCACATTTTTCGTGGTGGGTGAGTGGGTGGATAAATACCCGGAATCTGTGAAGGCCCTTGCCGACAACGGAAACGAGGTCATGAACCATTCAAACGACCATGCCCATTTCTCAAAGCTCACGGATGAACAGATAGTTGACAATATCACAAAATGCAACCTGAAGATCTGCGCTGTGACCGGGGTAGAGCCTACATTGTTCCGCTGCCCATATGGGGAGTATGACGACCATGTGATCTCAAAGGTAAAATCCATGGGAATGACTGCTGTGCAGTGGGATGTTGACAGCCTTGACTGGAAGGGACTGTCGGCGCAGGATATTCAGAAGAGAGTCCTTGACAAAGTAAAGTCCGGCAGTATTATTCTTTTCCATAACGCGGCCGAGAACACCCCTGAGGCTCTGCCGGGGATAATAGAGTCACTCCTTGCCGACGGATATACCATCGTACCCGTATCCCAGATACTTCTCTCTGGAGACTCGAAGATCGACGGCACGGGAATGCAGTGCCCGATATAAAAAATCCGGAGCTTTTCCGCTCCGGATTTTTGCATAATACTATTATTTATATTCTTATTTTACCGTTATTTGTCGAACTCACCGTATTCGCAGCCCACATTGTAGACCTCTACCTCGTCAATGAGAGTCTCCTTGCCGAAGGAGCGCTTATACAGCTTCAGCACACCTGTGCCGTTGCCGCCGTTCCAGAGGCGATTGTGACGCTTGGTACCGTTGGGCGCCTCATAGTTGATATTAAGCATATCCTTCTTCTTACAGACTATCTGTGTGTCAAGCTTGGAGTTGACAGTCGTCTGGATAACATGCCAGTGTATCTCGTCCTCGGTCTCCCAGCAGTCGAACTTGGTTTTGGACAGAGTCCAGAACTTGGAGAAGTTGAACTCATAGTCCTTGCCCTCGTACCAGAATTCACCGAGGAGCTTTCTGTCCAGAGTCACGAAGAAAATTTTGGGTCTGCCGCCGCCGATGTCAAACACGCTGTTGTGCAGCTGCTTGCCGGTTTTTCTGCTGACCATATGGTTGGAAGACAGCCACACCCAGGGAGAGGTAAAGTCACCGCCCCAGTTCTTGTCGGCATAACCGTAGCAGGTCTCGGGTCTGACGATATAATCCACACCGTTGAGAGTAATGGTGCCGGAATACCTTGTCTTCATACCCTCTGCGTGCCAGAACATTTCAAAGGAGTTAATATCCCGGAAGAACCTGCTCGCGCCGTAGCCCACATGGTAGGCCACTTCCTTCTCGATCTTCAGATCCCATTTCATCGTGCCGTGATCGCACATCCACTCGGGGTGAGCCTTTGACTCCTCCTCGGAAATGCAGACGCTGCCGTGAGTCTCGGTCTCGCTGCAGTAGCAGTCACCGGCAGAGATAACATAGGGAACGCCGTCTCTGATATGTACATCCCTCCATGGGAAAAAGCGGTGCAGCTGACCCTTTTCTTCACCCCAGAAGCCCACATTGACCATCAGGTAAGAGGGACGCTCGCCGGCCTTCTGTGCCTCGGGCCTATTCCATACGATCACCGGCTCACCCTGAGCGAGGGCGGGATTGCAGGTGAAGAACTCCACATAGAAGGGCTTCTGTTCGCCGGTCTGGACATTCTCGGCGGTGAAGGAATGCCACCACCAGTCATAACCTCTCTTGGCAAGGGGGCCTTTGAGCATAAAACCGTTTCTGGTAATGTCACTGATATTTGACATGGCTTTCTCTCCTTTCGGTTTACAGTATCAGATCATTAACGATAGCAATAGTAACATACTATATTTCAAAATAAAAGTCTTTTTATTATATTATGCGCGTAATACTGAAAAAACAGGATGAAGGAACGACATCCCACATCCTGTTTATCTGTTTAATACTGATATCCAATAGAAAGCAGACAAAGATTTACGAGGATGATTATCGTCAGGCAAGGCGAAGACCGCAGAGCATAATGGAGATATATGGTCAAGGGCTTCAACGCAGCATGACGGTAATCAGACCGTAAAGATTGT
>JAZUJF010000060.1:0-4594 GCA_045642585.1 Candidatus Limivicinus sp. | reverse complement strand
CCCTCCGATTGTAACCGGCACGCCCCGTATTCTTCCGCCGTCATAGTAAAAGCCTTCGTTCACCAGCTTTGCGATGTGGCAGAGAATCGAATAATCCGACGGATAGCTGATAACATCCTTATCGAGAACAAATTCCCATGCGTGCTTCAGGTTCAGAATCTTCTGCACATCACCGGCAGTCATTTCATTGATCATTCTGTTATCAATTACGGCTTCTATTTGGGGGAAAGTTGCTTCAACTCCTTCCAACAACGCCTGATCGTATATGTTGGACTTCATGTTTGCCCTTGCAAAGTCAAGATTCAGCTGAACCCTCGCCGGAAGCTCTGCATCGGAATAGCCAAGCTCCGCCAGCTTCTTATCCAGATGTCGAATATTTTTCCTGAGCTCTCTTGCATCTCGGGCGTTGCGCAGCAGGAGCCGGTAAAGCTCATCGGAATATGCTCCCACATAGGTTGAGGTCAGCCGACTGCCCACGCGCTTGCGGATATACAGGAATTTACTGCCGTCCCTCTCCTTTATCTCCGGACTGCCGTCATATGGGAGCAGATTCAACCTTGCCTGGTAGTCAGCCCTTTGCTGAAGCAGCTCTTGTATTTGCGGATAGTTGTTATTCATAGCGTCCTCCTTGGGGAACTTTTACTGCAATCAGTATATATTATTGTTCCCCAATTATCAAGAGGTATTCTGTGCATCATTTCAACATATACTGTAGATTTACCGTTCTCTGTCCCCGATGCTCCTCTCCGGCTCGTCGTCGCTGCGCTCACCGTCCACTATCTCATTCTCCTTCTTATCGAGATTGAGCAGGGTGTTGAGCTCTGCGAGGCGGGCAGTTTTGGTTTTCAGCTCGTTCTCCTGCGGGAACGGCTTTTCCACCTGCACCTTGGCCGTTTCAAGCTGTGCCCGGGTGTTCTCCAGCTGGTTTTCACATCCCCGGAGCTTTTCATCGAAGCTGCCCAGCAGATTGTCCAGACGCTGAATATTGCCGAAGATGTCGGTGCCCAGCGAGGCAGTATGCCGCAGAGTGCCTTTCAGGGTGATCCTGTACTCCCTGGCAAAGCTGTCGAAAGAGAGCTCCATATCGAAGCCGCGGTACTGTCCTATGGGTACGGAATCGGGGCTGGTCATGGATTTGCACAGCCACAGCAGCCCCTCACCGGCGGCTTTCTTGTCGGTGACGATGCCGCCCGGGAGTATCATAGGTGAAAAGCCGTCATCATTGGGGAGAGTATTCTGCGAGAGCTGTACCATATCGGCTTTATAGCCCTCAATGCGCTGTTCCAGAGAGCGTATCTTCTGGGGAAACTCCTTGATGATCTGATCCTCAAGAGCATATTTCTGGCTCAGATGATTGGCTTTCAAAAGCTTCAGCTTTGCAACATCAATATCCAGATCCATCTTCTCTTTTATGCGTGGATCACCGGCGCACAGTGCCTTTATTTCGGCATAACTGAGGGCCGTTTCGTCCACATCCTCCGCAGAGCGAACCGGCGATTTCGATGTCATGATCTGGCCGATGAACTTCTGCTTAGACTCTACAAGCTGGTAGAGATAGCTGTCAAAGGTATTCTCCGTAACATAGGTGAAGATATCTACCTCGGGGTTCTCGTTGCCCTGACGGATGATACGCCCCTCACGCTGCTGAAGGTCAGACGGCCGCCATGGACAATCAAGATGGTGCAGTGCCGTCAGCCGCGTCTGGACATTCGTTCCTGCACCCATTTTCTGCGTGGAGCCTATGAGCACCCGCACCTGACCGGAACGCACCTTTCCGAATAGCTCCTTCTTTGCCGCCTCGGTGTTGGCGGTGTGGATATATGCTATCTCCTCCTTGGGTATGCCCATGGCTATGAGCTTGTCCCGGAGATCGTCATATACATTGAATGAGCCATCGCCGTGGGGAGTGGACAGGTCGCAGAAAACCATCTGCGTGGAGCGCCTGTCAGCTGTCTTCTGCCATATGGAATACACATTGTCAGCGCAGGCACTCACCTTGCTCGTCTCGCTGTCCGGGAGCATGGGATTCATAAGCCGCTGATCCAGAGCCAGCTTTCTGCCGTCGTTGGTTATGAGAAGCATATTGTCCACCGAGGAATCGACCATCTTATTGCGTACTCTCTCGGCTCTGTCGGAGAGGGCCGCGACCATTTCTTTCTGAGTCTCAGACGGTTTAAGGACTATGCTGTGGTAATGTGCTTCCGGCACCGGGAGCTTCAGCATATCCGCCGTCTGTATATCCGCTGTTTCCTTGAACATGGCCATCAGTTCGGGGAGGTTATAAAACTTGGCAAACCTTGTCTTCGCCCGGTAGCCCGTTCCCTCCGGGGACAGCTCTATTGCGGTTACTGTCTCCCCAAAAGTAGATGCCCATGCATCAAAATGTATTAGGTCGTTTCGTTTCAGCGTGCCGTATTGCAGATACTTCTGCATGGTGTACATCTCTACCATGCTGTTGGAAATAGGCGTTCCTGTTGCAAACACAACGCCTCTGCAGCCTGTCAGCTCATCCAGATAACGGCACTTCATATACAGGTCGCTGGACTTCATGGCCTCCGTCTGAGATATGCCGCCTACATTGCGCATCTTCGTAAAGGCGGCAAGGTTCTTGTAATAATGTGCCTCGTCTACAAACAGCCTGTCAACCCCCAGCTCCTCAAAGGTAACAACATCATCCTTGCGGGTCTGATCATTCAGCTTTTCCAGCTTCAGCTTGATGCTTTTCTTGGTTTTCTCAAGCTGTTTTATAGAGAACTTGTCGCCCCTGTTTCGTTTCAGCTCTGAGATGCCGTCCAGTATTTCATCCATCTGCTGTTCGAGAATTGCCCTCTGCCGCTCAATGGACATGGGTATCTTCTCAAACTGACTGTGACCGATGATGACGGCATCATAGTCACCCGTGGCAATACGCCCGCAGAACTTCTTGCGGTTCTTTGTCTCAAAATCCTTCTTTGTTGCAACCAGTATATTTGCGGACGGGTACAGCTGTAAGTATTCAGATGCCCACTGCTCTGTCAGGTGGTTCGGCACGACAAACAGGCTTTTCTGACATAAGCCCAGCCGTTTGCTCTCCTGTGCCGCGGCTGCCATCTCGAAGGTCTTCCCGGCCCCAACTACGTGCGCAAGCAGGGTATTCCCGCCGTAGAGAATGTGGGCAATGGCGTTTACCTGATGGGGACGAAGGGTAATTTCCGGGTTTATACCCACGAAATTCAAGTGGCTGCCATCATATTCTCTGGGGCGTATGGAGTTGAATTTCTCGTTATACAGCCGGGACAGCTTTTCGCGCCGCTCCGGGTCTGCCCATATCCAGTCCGCAAATGCCTGCCTTATAAGCTCCTGCTTGCCTTGGGCGATGGCGGTCTCTTTCTTGTTGAGTATGGCTGTCCGTCTGCCCTCTGCGTCCTCGATGTAGTCGAAGATGCGCACATCCTTCAGATTAAGAGTTTCCTCAATGATCTTATAGCCGTTTATGCGGTCTGTGCCGTAGGTGTTATAGGCCTTGACATTGACTCTGTCATAGGACTTGCCCTCAACGCTCCACTCGCCGGTATACTGGGAGTAATGTACATGGATGTTCCACTGCATATACCGGGGCGTACCGAACAGCTCAAACATGAACCGCTCAACGACCTCCGGTGGGAGCCATGTGGCACCGAGACGGACGGATATTTCACCCGGAGCCAGGTCTGCGGGCTGGACGGCTTCAAGCGCCCTCACATTCTCTCCGTAGTCATTGGGATAGAGCTCGGCGCTCTTTCTGGCCAGCACCAGCTTTTCCCGGACATTACCGGACAGGTACTCGTCTGCCGGCAGATACTTGGCGTGGCCGTCACCATCATAGGTATGGAGGGGATTCAGGAATATTACGCCTTTCAGATCGTCGAAAAGCTCCGACTCACTCTTACCGGTTAGCCCCTGCATATACTCCATATCTATTGCAGTTTTCTCCGCAAGGGACAGCGCCAGAGCCTCGGAGGCCGTGTCAACTGACTCGACTATGACCTTCTGCTTTATGGTGCGCTTGGAGAACATATCTGCCTTGCGCAGGAAATTGCCCTCGTCGTCAAGAACTTCAAGAGATGACAGCAGGCAGTAGGAGCTGTCGGAGTTGAAGGCTGTGCTGTTGCCCCGGGAGTTTATGAGCCCATAGCTCTTGCTGAATTCGTCGTAGAGGGTGTTCAGCTTTGCCTGCTCGGACGCTATCATGCTGTCGGGGTAATCCTCGGTCTGGTACTCTATGAGCTTACGCACACAGTCCCGGATGCTGATCATGCCCTTTATGCGGCTCTCTGCCGTGGCAGAAACATCCACGGGATTCATGCGGCTGTTCTCCCGGTAGTATATCTTGCCGTCGAAAACGGTGTAGCTGAAATTGCGCACAGTAGGGTCTGCCGGAATGGAGCGGTCTTCCTCGTCAGATTCAATGGTCTCCGGCTCAAAAGCCGGTATCTCTGCATGAATATTGGCGACTGCACCCGCCAGCAGTTCTTCAAGGCTCTGGCCATCTATGGGCACACAGGCGGATTCCATACCATAGGGGCCTGAAACCATCTTCATATCGCCGCAGATCATGTCCGGGTTGTGGACAAAG
>JAZUJF010000059.1:0-7775 GCA_045642585.1 Candidatus Limivicinus sp. | reverse complement strand
CTCTTGCCGCATTATGCGGTGTTGCCCTTGCTTTTTGTTACTTTCTCAGTATCACGCTGCCGTGAAGATCGCACACCGGTGTGGGAACAACACCGTACCGGGTACAGAACTCTTCGACAGCTTTCTTTGCACCTGTGAACTGGGTGCTGAGCACATCGTGTACCATTATGACGCCTCCGGTACTGAGTCTGTCCCAGAATAGGGGCAGGGCCGCGGCGGTAGGGGCGTACAGATCCGCATCTACGGAAACAAAAGCGAAATGCTCCGCCGCACACCCGGAAAAAGTGCCCGGGAAATATCCTTTGTGGATGACGGCCTTTTCCGGGTGAGGCAGGCGGGAGAGGACAAGCTCTGCAGAGGTGTCCGCGAAGTCTCCTGTTTTTGCCTTTGACAGCCGCCCCTCCTGCTCTACAGCGATATCATTGCCGTCAAAGCCTTCAAAGGTATCGAACAGGTGTATGGTCCTGTCCGGCAGGGCGGCGTTGATCGAGGAAGAAAAGGATCCCTTGTATACACCCAGCTCGGCGGCATCTCCGGGGATATTAAGCCCGGTTATCTGCTCACACAGAAGCCGCATGGTGGCCATGCGCGGGTCAAAGATATTGAGCGCAGCAGGGAGTATGAGCTCACCGGAATAGCCCAAAAGACGCAGCTGTGTCTCCATCTCATTTGCACGCACATCATCCAGAACGCAGATAAAGACAGCTTCGGGGCAGAGCTTCAAGCCGTCCTCGGGCTTCAGGACAGGCAATCCGAGCGTTGCTGTGCCCCATTTCGGAGCGTTATTGTCTATAAAGCACAGGGGAGTGTATTCGCTTCCCAAAAGCCGGCACAACATAGTGCCGATCTGCCCTGCGCCGAAAAGAATCGCGTTCTTCATATCTGCCTCCTGCTCCGCTTGTTGCCTTAAATATATCGCTTTTTTATTAAAAAAGCAAATTGTATCCGGTTGAAACTTGAAAAGGTAGAGGAAAGAAAAAATGAAAAAATTCTGCGTGTTCAGCGGCTTTTTAGGCTCGGGCAAGACCACCGCAATGATGGCGCTGACGAAATACTGTTCCGCCCACGGCCGCAAGGCAGCTATGATATCCAACGACCTTGGCCACGGCGTAAGCCTTGCTGACAACAGATTGGCACAGTTAAGCGGCTGCAATGCCTCGGAGCTGACAGATGAGTGCATCTGTTATCAGAACGAAAATCTGGCACGGCGCATTACCGGATACTTTGATGAGGGCTGCGAGCTGGTGATCTCCGATATACCGGGATTCGGGGTAGGCGCTTTGGAGCATGTATATCACGGATTGAATGAAAAGTACCCGGGGGTATATGACCTTGCCCCCTTCACGGTATTGGTGGAACCTGCCACCGTGGAGCTTCTGCGCGGCGGCGGTGATGACCTGCGCTATATCCTCCACACTCAGCTGGCGGAGGCGGATCTTATCGTCCTCAATAAGTGCGATACCATTGACGCGCAGGACATTGAATATAACAGAGCATGGCTGCGGGAAAACTATCCCCTTGCCGAATGTGTGTGCATCAGCGCCAGGACAGGTGATGGGGTCGAGGAGCTGGCCCATTCAATACTTAATTCCTGCGCCTCCATGCGCCGTCCCGATATCGGTTACGGCGGAGAGGCTTTCATGACGGCCATGGGCGGAATAAGCGAGTATTATCTGCAATACCATGCCGCTGTCTGCTGCGACACCTTCAACGGCAGCGCGTATCTTACGGACATCGCAGAGCAGGTGCGGGGGAGCCTAACCGGCACAGGCTGCGATATACCTCACCTGAAGCTGCTGGCCTGGGAGCCGGAGGGGGATTTCGGCAAGGCGGACTTCATAGGCATCGGCCGCTGCACTGTGCTGACCCGCAGCTTTGCAAAGCCATGCACCGAGCTGGCAGTCATTCTGAACGCCAGCGCCGTATGCCCGGCTGACAAGCTTGGAGAACTGATAACGGGCAGCGCCCTTGCTGTATCAGAGAGATACGGAATAGAAGTAATGATATTCAGGGAAGAATGTTTTGGGATGGGTGACTGATATGACGGAGATGATAAGAAAGACCCGCTCCGTCTGCCCGCAATGCCTCAAAAATATTGAGGCGGTCCTGATGCGGGATAATAACGGATGTATTACAATGGAAAAGTCCTGCCCTGACCACGGCCGGTTTTCGGTGCCGGTGTGGCGGGGACTTGTGGACTTTGACTCATGGCTGCTTGGAGTCGAGCCGCTGGCGGCAGATGCAGGCTTGAACTGTCCCGGAAACTGCGGTATCTGCCACGAGCATGAGACAGGCACCTGCTGTGCCCTGCTGGAGGTGACAGACCGCTGCAATCTGCGCTGCCGCTTCTGCTTTGCCAACGGCGGTGAGTCCGCGGCAGAGCCCTCTGCCGAAGAACTCAGGACGGCCATATCAGACATCGCCCGGAAATGCGGCGGCCCGCTGCTGCAGCTGTCCGGGGGAGAACCAACCATGCGTGATGACCTGCCGGAGCTTGTAAGCTACGCCAAAGAGGAGGGCTGCGCCTATGTGCAGCTGAACACAAACGGCATACGCCTTGCCGAGGATGAGGACTACGCCCGAAGGCTTGCGGAGGCCGGTCTGGACATAGTATTTCTCCAGTTTGACGGCACAAATGATGAGATATACAGGCAGCTTCGCGGCAGACCGATGCTGGATATAAAGCTCCGGGCAATAGATACCTGCGGGAAGCTGAAGCTGGGAGTGACACTTGTGCCGACGGTAGTCAGGGGAGTCAACAGCGATGACCTTGGTGAGCTGGTACGGCTCGCGGTGAAGCTCTCTCCGGCGGTGAAGGGAATACACTTCCAGCCGGTGTCATATTTCGGCCGCTATCCGGACATTCCTGCTGACAGCGACAGGTATACTCTGGATATGCTGATGGCGGATATCAGCGAGCAGGCAGGTATTCCGATTTCAGCCTTTATGCCATCCCGCTGTGACCATCCCCTCTGCGGCTTCCATGCCGGGTTTATTATCAAACCCGACGGAGGGCTCAAGTCCCTTGGCTCTATCACCCATTCAGCCCATAACAGGGGCCGTGCCAAAGATAATCGGGAGTATGTTGCCCGGCACTGGCGCAGAACGGAGGAAGAGAGCATGGCGGAGCCAAGCTTTTCCGAGGAGATGGATTTTGACAGCTTTCTGTACTTTCTACGCTCCCGCAGCCTTACCCTGTCGGCCATGGCGTTTCAGGATGCAATGAACCTGAACCTTGAGCGGCTCCACAGCTGCACCCTCCATGTGTATGACAGAGGAGCTATCAAGCCATTCTGTGCAAAATATCTATCTGCTTTCGATGTTTAGGCGTTGTGAGAAGAACACTTTTCTGCTGCAGCAAAAGACAAACTACCTGCAATTTGTCGAATAACACCATCATTTTATTATTGCTTTGAAATGCAAAAAATCCGGCCAAGAGTCTGTTTGACAGCTCTATGACCGGATTTTTCATGTTTTTGAAGTATTTTCGCTGATTTTACCCCGAAACGAGGAAAAACCAAGCAAATTGTATATCTGCGATCATGTCTCCGCCTTGTCCAAAAGCAGCAGCACAAGACAAAAGGTGATGAGCGGCAGGAACATACCGTACAGCTGATAATCCGACTGCACGAGCGTGTTATAGACCGAGTGATAGATGATCGCCGCGGAGAGCAGAGCGACCGTCCCGGTATAAAAGAGCTTCCGCCGGATGTGGACGAAGCTGATGCCGTAGCCCACCGTGATGGTGCAGACACAGTGCATCATCCCGGAGCCGAAGCCACGCCCCACCGCGTACAGGAGACTCACGCCGCCCAAAAAATAGGATGCGTTTTCCAGAATGGCAAAGCCCACGCCCACCATGGCGCTGCATTCCAGCAGCGTGCGGCGCTTGGGCTTAAAGAGGAACGCGTAAACGAGAACGGGAACGGCCTTCGTCAGCTCCTCGATCATCGGCCCAAGACCGGTCGAGGCGGTTTCCGGTTCAATACCGAGCGCCAGACTGGCGGCCTCGTTGAGCCAGCCGGTGGCATAGCAGACTATCATGCCGAAAAGCAGGAAAAGGAGCAGCCTGCGCGTATCCCCCTTGCATATAAGCAGCATCATGGCAAGCGGCGCGGCAAAGCCGATAAGAATAATCAGGAGCAGGTCTTCCATTTTTCCCTCCCCCTTATCGCGGCACTCACAAGCAGGAGCATGGAAGCGGAAAGCGCCACGGATGTGACCCCGGTGAATGCGGTATATCCGAGCCCGTAAAAGACGCCGCAGAGCACCGACAGCAGATAGAAACCGAGCGAGACAAGGTTGCTCGTTCTCGTGGCGCGCAGCAGCTCAAAGTCGTCAAGGGGCATCAGAAAATGCTTCATGTTAAAATAGGAGGCGGGCAGCACCGGCAGCAGCATGAGAAGCCACAGTGCGCCGCAGACGATATCCTTTTTTCGCCATGTGAAAAACACAAGGGAGATCAGCACCGCCATGACGGCCGGCGCGATCAGCGCCAGCCGCCGTGCGGGCTTATTTTCCGCGCCGCCGTCATCCACGACCTTATCCAGCGTCCCGTAGTTTGAGGAGAGCAGGAAACAGTTGCAGCCGAAGATGCCGAGCATCCCCACGCTGATATTGCCCTGAATGCCGCACAGGAAATTCACCGTTTCGGATAGCTGCCGCAGGGCAAAGCAGCCCGCCGCGCAGACATAAAGCTGCCAGTACATGGGCGTGCCCTTTTTGAAGAGCTTTGCCGCGCCCACGCCGAACGCGAAAGCGGCGATCAGCAGGGAAAGGATCAGAGAAAGCATATTTCGTTCTCCTTTTCGGTGCCTCAAAGCGGATAGAGCGCGATCACTTGGTGGTGGGGTTAGACTGATCCCAGCCGGGGGCGGTACTCGTGATCGGCTGAGGAGACGATACCACCGGGAAACCGGTATAACCGGAGAGTGAGCCCTGCGATCCGATGATCCCCGAGACGCTCAGCGCAACGACGGTAGCCACCAGCAGGCAGAGAATAATAATGATAAGAGTCTGTTTTTTCATAGTTCATTTCCCTTTCCTAATTCGGCTTTTCGGTGCCTCAAAACGGATAGAGCGCGATCAGGGGTAGGTGGGGTAAGAATGATCCCAGCCGGGGGCGGTACTCGTGATCGGCTGAGGAGACGATACCACCGGGAAACCGGTATAACCGGCGAGTGAGCCCTGCGATCCGATGATCCCCGAGACACTCAGCGCAACGACGGTGGCCACCAGCAGGCAGAGAATAATAATGATAAGAGTCTGTTTTTTCATAGTTCGGTCTCCTTCTATCAGAAAATAATTATCGTAACTGTTGACAGCTTATCACATGAATTCCACGCGAATTCCATATGATAAGCTTTACGCGGGGCAAGCATACAACTCGATTATAAGCCAAAATCCGCCATAATTCAATAGCGTCCTCCGGCTTTTTCCATCAGATCAGCTCCGCGTTATGCACAGCTCTTCCTTTCTTATCCGGTCGGCAAGCTCAAATACATATCCGGAAACAAGATAGCAGGCTAAAGTAATAATTCTGAAATTATATCCGACAAACAGTATGGGCTCTCCCACAGCGGCAAGCAGGAAGCAGACGGGAATGGAAAGAAGCAGTATATTATCCCGGGAGATACTGTGGGTTTTCATCTTCAGGAAAATGTAAAGCATATCCCTGACCGTTTTGAATAAAAAAACGAGAGACATCAGAAAACCCGGTATACCCATCAGCATCAAAGCGCTGAAATACCCGCTGTGTATGTGATACATATTGCATGAGCCGTAAAGAAACAGGAACAGTTGGTCTTCATTTATCCCGAAAAGATAGCTTGCCGGCGCATATCCCTTCAGCATATCCGGAATCGTGGCCCACAGTTTCAAACGCAAATTGTCATCGACCAGATTTTCGGAAAAATCACGCTTCATATAACCGTTCTTCAGTCCCACAAGTATATGCTCACCGACCCATGTGCCGAGCTTCCACATAAGCGCCAGACACAGAGCCGCGGCCAAAGCGATCACGACTCCGGCGAGAATGGTTTTTCCCGGGGAAGCATCCCGGTTTTTATTGCGGAAGAGGAAGAAGCCGAGCGTGAAAAGCCCCAGACCAAGGCCCAGCAGAGCCAGCCTGCACTTTGTCAGGGAAATGGCCAGAACAAAGCCGAGCATTGCAAAAAGCAGGATCGGCCTCATTTTTTTCTGCACAAACAGATACAGGGCCATGAAAAACCCAAGCACGGAGAGATAGGCGGTATAATAATAGTGCATACCGAACATGACCGGGTATTTGTGACTGGCGCTTATCCCCTGCATGTATGTTGTTTCCAGCATCCCGAAAAGCTTATCGCTGCCGGGCAGAGTAAAAGAGGTACGCATAAAAGTGGGGATCAGCGCCGCCCAGACAGCCACGGACAGCGCGACCGTCAGAACAGACAGTATGATATTCAGCGCGCGCTTTTTATCAAAGTCATCTGTGACGGTCACAAAGGGAAGGACGAGCCCCCAGGCCGTGAGCGGGATAGTGAGGAGGTTCAGATCTGCCTCATAAAAAGAGGAATAGTCCCTGTTTGCCAGCCAGCAGACGGTATACCACGCGATGAAGCACAGTCCCAGAAGATAGACATTTTTTCCCTCATAGATGTTTTTCCTCAGACATATGACCAGAGCCAGCACATTGACGGCTAAATAAAAGACCGGCGAGATATAATAGACCAGCAGGGAATTCATTGTCGCCAGACTCTGTACGCAGAAGTTAAAGAGCGTGAGCGCCAGCCAGAACGACCGCCGCTGACGGTCCGTGATTTTTTTGTTCAATGTCAGAATGTCCGTTTTGTTCACCTCCCGGGGGAGAGCCCGGCCTCCCGTTTTCTTCCGATGAGCACAGTATATATCAGCGCATATAGCGTGTCAATCACGCATATGCACCGCCCGGCAGCTTTGAAAATTCCGTCTTGAAATAGACCGTGTTTTTTTGTATCATAAGCAGAAGAAAACCATACCTGCGGAGCGAATCAGATGGATGATCTCAAAGACAAAAACAGATATTACCTGCCGATCTGTTTTTTCCTGATCGGCGTATTGCTGCGCTATATGATGGGCTGTTATCTGAAAAACCCCACGATCTACTGGGATGAGCTGAAGTATTGCGATATAGCCAGAAGTATATACCACGGCTTCGGGCTGACGGTGCGCAACACGCCGACCAATTTTCAGAAGATCCTGTACGCTCTCGTCCTTTCGCCTATGTTTGCCGTCGGGAACGTGGAGATGCGTATCCGTCTGATCGCCCTGCTCAATTCCCTGCTGATGAACAGCTGCGTCTTCCCGCTGTGGAGGATCTGCTCCGCGCTGGGCGTTGAAAAACGCAGACAGACCGCGCTGGCGGCGTTTCTCATCCTCTGGCCGGATATGGTGATGACGGAAACCTTCATGAGCGAGAATCTGTACTGGCCGCTGTTCTTCTGGTATGTCACGCTGCATTTTTGCCGGGAGGAGCAAAGCCGGCGGCTCCGCGGTCTTGCGGAGGGCGTGCTGATCTACGGCGGTTATCTCTGTAAAGAGGTTTTCGCGGCGGTTCTGGCCGCCGATGCGATCTGCCTGCTTCTGGAGGGGAAGCCCTGCCCGCGTGAAAAAGAGGAGCGCCGGCACGAATGGTGCAGACTTTTGCTCGCTGCCGTCGTGTTCGGTATCCTGTTCATCCTCGGAAAGCTCCTCCTGTTCCACGGCATGGGACGGGGCTATAACCAATCCGATCCTGCCGCCCTTGCACAGCACAA
>JAZUJF010000058.1:0-10973 GCA_045642585.1 Candidatus Limivicinus sp. | reverse complement strand
AGCGTGACTATAAGCCTCTGGATGTCTCCACCATGGCTGTCAGTGTCGGCGACTTTGACTCCGCTCCCCGCCAGAAGGCAAACAGCGCTTCCGCCGCCGAAGCCAGCAAGACATTCAAGGATCTGCGCGGGACTCTCACCGAAGAGCAGATCAAGAAGGAAGCTGATCGCTGCCTGGGCTGCGGCTGCGTCGTTGTGGACGAAGACCTGTGTGTAGGCTGCGGTATCTGCACCACCAAGTGCAAGTTCGACGCTATCCATCTTGAAAAGACTCTTGACACTGTGGGTACTCCTTACTTCAAGACTCTGCTCACCGCTGTTGGCAACAGCCCCGCCGCCATCGGCCGTCTTGCAAAGAAGAAGCTGGGAAAGCAGTAATATGCACGAAATAGGAATTGTCAGAAGCATGGTCAAGACCGTTCTCGACTATGCGAAGGAAAACAATGTCCAAAAGATCAGTGAGATCGTGGTTGAGATCGGTGAGCTGAGTCTGGTCATCCCCCAGTATGTTGAAGACCTGTACCCGGTCTGTACCGAGGACAATATGCTCAAGGACACAAAGCTTGTCATGGAGATAATCCCCGGTATGGCGGAGTGTGACGATTGCGATGAGATATTCAATGTCATTGCAAACGAGGGCTACTGCCCCAACTGCGGCAGCTTCAACAAGACTGTCCTCACCGGAAAGGATTTCAACATAAAAGAGCTCCACATCCCGGACGAGGAATAAAAAACATACGCTTAGAGGCACGCCGGACAACCGGCGTGCCTCAATTATTTGAAAAGCGATGTTTAAATATCGGGAGTGAATTGACGCTCAGCTTATTCTGTTCGCTCCGGTACGGTCAAAGAACCATGTCGGCACTTCACCCTCCAGCTTTTCCTCCCAGGGCAGAGTTTCGGCCTCCGCACAGCAGGGGAAGCAGGCTCTTATCAGTGAGCACAAATATCCGGCCTTTTCTCTGAGATGGGTATGGCTCTTTACGATATGGCATTTCTCTCCCCAGTTTACAGTCTCAAAGATAGTGGCTCTGTCCTCGCTTGGATCGCTTATCGAATAGCTGCGAATGAACCATATCCTGCTGTCATCGGTCTCCCCGTCAGCAGTGTACTTTTCGGAGCCGAGCCACTGATCGGAAATGGACTCGCTACCCTCTTCCAGATAGAGAGCACGCATTTCCTCCGGCATTATATCCAGCCACCCGGAGAGGAACTTTCGCCCGGTCAGCTCTTCAAGCTTAACCATTCTGTACTCCATCACGTGCCAGAATTCATGGGCAATATTACCGTCAGTCCAGTAGTCATCGTCTATGTCAAAAATCACGGTAAAGCGGCCGTCGTTCAGCTCCGTAAAGCCTCCCACACCGAAGCCCAGATCCGGCACAGTCCTGACATTGCTGCACAGGTATATGTGCATCTCCTCTGCCGTGCCCATGAGCATTTCCGTTACCATTTTCTCGGGTAATGAGCAAAGGAAGTCCCTCAGACTTATCATCGTGCTCAGTGTCTTTTCGTCATCAGCTCTGTCGGCCTTAAAGTTCTCGACCCTGAAGCTGTTTCCGTCCTCACCCCAATGAACGATAGCCCCGGTCTTTATAAATATCTCTCTCGCCAGTCTCCCGCATTCCGTATCGGGAAACGCGGCTGTCACTCCCCTGTCGGCAAGCCTGAACATATCCTCGTCTATGGAAAAAAGCTGTATCCTCCCCTGCGGGTCCAAATATGCACTCCAGCCGTAATCCTCATTACATACCAGACATCTGCACCGGGAACAGCTGTCACCGAAGTCCGCATATTGGAGATACTGGATCAGCTTCCCTGTCGTCAGGTCATAGACCCTTCTGCCGTAGTTATGCCCCTCCGCAGGCGGATCAATAATGACAAGCGTTTTCCCGTCAATGGCATATTGTCCGGAGGAGCGCATAGCTGACGCGCTTTCGCCAAGCAGGACATATCTGTTGTCCGCTGCGCTCAACGAAACCGCCGTCATATTACCTGACTCAAAGCTGTGCAGCGAGCAGTAATCCTTAGTCAGGACCGAGATGTCGTTATCGGCAGAAACAGGGGTGATCGCCCAGGTTTTCGGATCCACCGAGCAAATATCCGTTCCGCTCCCGTCACAGCCGTAGAGTGCCCCGCCGGAGCTCATAAACAGCATCTCCGGCAAAACCGTATTCTCCCGCGCGACGCAGCTGTTCTCCTCGCCTGCGGCAAGAGAATACGATATAAGCTCCCGGCCGGAGAGGAAAACAGCTTCCTCCCCGTTCGGCATGACAGAGACAAAGGAAGCCCGGAAGTCCTCCTCCAGCCTGAATACCTCACGGCAGTCGGAATATATAAGCAATACTGTCCCATTTTCCTTTGCGGCATATGCAAGCCAGAATGAGCCGTCGTCAAGAGTCCCGCAAAACCAGTCAGTACCCCTCCCTGCCGCGTCCAGACCCGGAAGGCTGTCCGCTTTTACTATATCAGCAGAGCGAACATCGCAGCGTTTCAGTGATGATGACTCCTCCCCGGGTGACAGTATATACAGGTATGGCCCCACGGAGTATAATGATGACTCCTCAGAAAAACTTTCATCGCACAGAGCATATATCCCCAGCTGGCCGTTTGTGGATAAACAGCCCTTCGGAACCGAAAACGGAACGCCGTCGGAGTTTATCATCGGTGGCCCCGGGATATATGTAACCGGCGCGGGGATGCTCTTCCCTGTACCGAACAACGGGGGTATCTGACCGTCGCCTATTCGCAAAAAAATTATGTAAACCGAAATCAATGCCAGCAGCATAATACACAGTATGCCGGGCAGCGGATTTCCTCGTCTTCTGTTCATTCATTATTCTCCGTGATCTTTTATGGGCGGATTATATCACAGTGAGCCGAAAAAGCAATTAATAAAGGGTAAATTATTCTCATTGAAAGTAAAGACACGGAAGAGGGAGCATCAATTCTCCAATTCCGTGTCTTCTGTCTTTTGTAAGCTCTGGGATCATCGGGCTTTCTTGTTACGGGGCTGAACGCTCCCCATGTGCTTCTCTTCTCGCGGTCAAGCTCTCTGCGTTTCTTCTTTGACAGCTTGCCGTAGGGAACAAATCTCTCCATTGTTTTACCTCCTGTCCAGGTTCGGATGGTGATAATACCACAAGTCAGCAATTAAATCAAGAGCAGATACCGCATTATGCGGTGTTGCCCTACAAATACCGCATTATGCGATGTTGCCCAAGGCGAATTTGGACAGTCTCCGGAGGAATATAATGCTTTGAGGTGATACTATGCTTCAAAGTGCGTTATATCTGCTTATGAGCGGAATGCTGTTTATTCTGAGGACTGCGCCTGCCGACTGTTTTCCCAAGCCTCTCTCAAAGGAGCGTGAGGAGGAGTGCCTTCGCCTCTGGCTTGAGGGCGATATTGATGCCAGAAACGAATTAGTGGAGCATAATCTGCGGCTTGTAACACACATAATGAAAAAATACTATACCCAGACAGACGACAGCGATGACCTTATTTCAGTGGGTACCATAGGACTAATAAAGGGCATCAACACATACAGACCCGATAAAGGTGTGCGCCTTGCCACTTATGCAAGCCGATGTATAGAGAACGAGATACTTATGTATTTTCGCGCACAGAAGAAAACCTCCGGAGATGTCAGCCTCTCCGAGACTATTGACGCCGAGGGCGACGGCGAGAGGCTGCTGTACATGGATGTGATCGCTCAGGAAGAGGACATGGCCGAGACAATAGAAGAACGGGACATATGTCAGTGCCTCAGAAGAAACATCGACGCTGTGCTTGATAAGAGGGAAAAAAAGATAATCAATCTGCGCTACGGTCTCGACGGAAGAAAACCGCTTACCCAGAAGGAGGCCGCTCAAATATGCTCTATCAGCCGTTCATATGTATCAAGAATTGAGAAAAAGGCTCTTGAAAAGCTTAAAAAGTGTTTGGAACAGGATTGCTGACTGATGGGATTGCTGATCCGAAAAACAGTTGCCTATACGCCCCAAAAAGTGTATAATTGTAAAGAAAATAATAATTATCACGAATACATATCATATTTGACCGCAAGTGGGGAAACCATAACCGGATATTACTTGATTTGGCAGATAAATGGTGATATAATTCCAACTCGGAACACTTGATACGAAAGGAAGGTGCGAGGTTTTGAGGAAAAAGACTCTTTGGATCGTTACGATGGCTATACTTTGCCTCGTGCTTTATACTGTTGTTGCCTCCAGAATGGCAGAGAGCACCAATGTTATTTTAGGCGGGGCCGAGGGTACATTTGTCCAGTCGGACAGTGTCAGTTTTCAGGATATGACGGTCACTCCCGCCCCGGTGCCCACTGTTGATATATGGCCTAAGCTCACAGATGCCGACTTTGAAAACAAGGTGTATCTGCAGATAGTCAATAACGACCATCTGCTCACCGCAAGCTCCGACTCGGAGATCGAGGTCGAGAAGATAAAAGGAACATCCTATATGATGTTCCTGAGCGAGTACATAGATTATGTAAACGATTTTGTTGAGGCAATACGCAACGCCAAGGATGAAAACGGCGAGCCATACGGATTCACTCCCTATATTGCCGCCGCATATCGAAACTATTCCTTCCAGAAACACCTGTTTGACTCCAAGGCGAGCCAGATAGCATACGAGATGACCGGCGGAAAGACTGTGGACTACACCGATCCCATATATCAGGAGGCGGCCGAGGAGGCGAAGAAGATCGTTATGGTGCCCGGAAGCTCGGAGCATCAGCTGGGTCTGTCCATTGATATATATGACCGCAACCGCCAGAAGGCGGTGTACAGCGATATGGATCAGGAGATGTATAAATGGATAGACGCCCACTGTGCGGAGTACGGCTTTATAAAGCGCTATCCCACCAAGAAGCTTCTCCTCACCGGCTGGGACGAATCCTGGCACTACCGCTATGTGGGCAAGGAGGTCGCCAAGTTCGTCATGGAACAGGATATCTGCTATGAGGAATTCTACGCCCACTACCATCCGGATTTCGTATACTGATACTGTTCTTTATTATAGCTCATCAGCGAAAAACAAGGGCGCTGCGTTTGCAGCGCCCCTTAATTATGTCAGACGGGCAATTACTTTATCCACTCCCTGACACTGTCGCGGAGCCAGTCGGCCCACTCTTCAATGCCCTCACCGGTACGGGCGGAAATGGGAATGATCCTGATGTTGGGGTTGAGCCTGGTGACATACTTTTTGCAGGCCTCAAGGTCAAAGTCAAAATACTGCATGACATCGATCTTGTTTATAAGAAGCACATCACAGATAGAGAACATCAGGGGGTACTTCAGGGGCTTGTCATGGCCTTCGGGAACGGAAAGGATCATGGCGTTCTTAACAGCGCCGGTGTCAAACTCAGCGGGGCAGACCAGATTGCCTACATTCTCAAGGATAGCAAGGTCAACATCGTTTACTCCAAGCCCCTCCAGTCCCTGACGGGTCATGCCGGCATCAAGGTGGCACATACCGCCGGTATGGAGCTGAATGACCTTCGCGCCGGTCTTTTCGATGGTGGCGGCATCAACATCGGAGTCAATATCGGCCTCCATAACACCGATGCGCAGATCGTCCTTCAGGGCGGCGATAGTGGCTTTAAGGGTAGTGGTCTTGCCGGAGCCGGGAGAGGACATAAGGTTCAGAAGGAAGGTCTTGTTCTGTTTAAGCTCCTCCCTGACCTTATCGGCCTCACGGTCGTTGTTTTCAAAAACGCTCTTTTTGATTTCAAGTACTCTGAAACCGTCCATTATTTATCTCCTGTCTGTCGCCTCAGCGACGAATAAAATTAGCATTGTATAAACGGTATCAACCGGCTCTGATTATACCATAGCTCAGTCTATATAATCAAGAGTCTGGGCCGATTTGCGGTTAAATTCGTTCCTGTTTCTGACGGCTTCTCTGTCATATTCCGGGAAGGTGATCTCGGATAAATTCAGCTTTCCTGCCGTTTTCCGATCCGTGCTGTCCATTCCGCTCTCAGACGCGAGGTGTGACAGTCTGCCGTTTTCATGGGCATATTTAAGGAAGCTCACAGCGTCCGGATCATCCTGCAGAAGCGCAAAGCCCGTGATACTGCCCACGAGCTTCCCATCTCCGCTCTTCATTCCCGGCACAGGATATACAGTATCACCGCTCTTAATATCTCTGGACGATATTATTCGACAGAGGGTGTCGCCGGGAACAGGGCTGAGGCTCCGGTCATATACAGCCTCTGCCATGAGGTTATAGCACCGGCAGAATTTCTGACTGTTTCTGTCGATGTCAATTATACCGGTGAAGTCTTCTTCCCCCAGCTCACCCGCGAGAATGCTCCATATGCTGTCTGTTGAGCCGCATGGAAGTCCTGTCTTTTCCGTGTAAGCGCCGAAGGTGTCCATGAGCTCCCGCAGGGTGTCGTGTCTGAACTCAATACCCGAAGCAGAGAAGGAAGCATCACAGGCGAGTACAGCCGAGCTGTATCCGAAGGGATAAAAGCCCTTTCCGGCAGAGGGTGAGGCTTTTATTATTTCATCAGGGTAACTGAAGCTCAGCCCGCCGGATGCGCAGAGCTTTCCCTCGTCGTTCATTCTCTCCGCCGTATCATATGAGCAGATGACAAGACTGTTTTTCTTCTCCATGATGGCCGCATCTATTGCCTCCGGGGAGTCAAAAGCTCTTGCGGTCACGCCTTTTAACCGGTGCTCCGCATCATTATTATAATCGTGAATAAGCTCATTGAGGGCCCCGTCAGAGACATCGCCCTTGATGTACCATATCTCACAGCTGTCAGCGTCCTTTCCCGGTCTGTTCGCAAAGGAAAGAACTGCGGCGCACACAAGCGCGGTCACGGCGGCCGCTGTCAGTGCTTTAAGCCATATCTTCATTGTCTCCTCCACAGGATAAATGTCAAGTTGATTGTATCACCGCATGAATTTTCAGTCAAGAATTCATGCTGCGGTTATTGAGAATACTCATATGTGTCATGATAAAATAAGTAATATTAAACCCGATCCGTAAATAGTGCTTGATAACAACCGTCAAACATGGTAATCTATACTCAATAAACCCAAACAATTTACAGAGGAGTGTGATCTATATGGTCAGCATTATCATGGGTCTGAAGGGGTCCGGTAAAACAAAGCAGCTCGTCGGTCTTGTATGCAAGGCTGTGAGCGAGGGTCACGGTGATGTGGTCTGCATTGAAAAAGAGCGCAATCTCACCTATGATATTCCCTATCAGGCCCGTCTTATTGAGGCCGGTGCATACAATGTGGGCAGTTATGAGTTCCTCAAGGGGCTGATATGCGGTGTCCACGCAGGCAACTACGATATAACACACATTTTTATAGATAATTTCTACAAGCTTGTGGAGGATAAGTCCGAGGAAGGAATGTGCCGCTTTATTAAATGGCTGGATGACTTCTCCGGCAAGGAAGGTGTTGATTTTGTCGTCAGCATGACCTCCGATCCCGAGCTTGCCCCCGAGGATATAAAGAAGTATCTTATCTGAGCATAATACATATATTTCGACCGGGTGTGCCTGTCACGGCGCGCCCGGTCGTTGATTATCCAATATCAATCCTTGCCCAGAGTCTTTGTTGCCAGAACAGTATTCTCGGAGACCTCGGTGATCAGCTCGGCTTTCACCTCATTCATGACCTTCCATGCTCTCTCATTCACATTCTCCAGATACCGCGTGGCTTCGGCATCAGTCGGATCGGGCATTTTCTGCACTTCACCGATGAGCTCATCCTCCAGCTTCACGAAGCGGCTGCGTACCAACTCCGAATACTGTTCTCTGTCGGTCACGGCCAGATCGGAGATCAGGCGCAGCTGCCAGGAATAGGAGTCCTCAACATAGCTCGGAGTTGAGACCGACAGGCCCTTCGGAACTGATGTGATATTGTTGTACACCGGCAGATAAACGCCGAATTCCGGTGCGGTGAGGCAGCTCCACATGACAGGGACACTGCCTTTCTTATACTGGAACATATGCGACTGCGAGGTACGGTCTATGGCGATCGGCCGGGTGTTGCCGACAAGGTCGGTGGCCATGGGGGTATTTTCATGACGGTCACGGGTCAAGGCAAAAATGTCACTCAGGGCGATCTTCTTCTCCGGTTTCACGCTGAAGGTGTACTGCGTATTGACATCATAGCTGTCGGGGGACGCATTGTTGAAATAGCGGCGGGAAGCCCAGATCCTCAGCTGGCTGTAATCCCGCTTCCCTGCCGAGTAGGAAAGTGCCAGATGGAATTTGCCGTCCAGCTCTGTATATGTTCCGGCTTTTTTTGCCAGCTCTATGACGCCGTCAGAGCCTATCCAGTTTTCGCTGTCCGCAGGATCATAGAAATCCAGCAGGCAGTCGTTGCCGATGCAGGCGTATTCATCGTCCGGCAGACGGTGAGCTGCCCACTGGTGGCCGCTGAGGACTTCGATGTACCAGATATCCTCGTCATCGATAAAGGCCACCGCTTCCGGGGATGTCATGCCGTACTGCTCGACCAGGCTGCCCAGACGCTGTACGCCTTCCCTGGCGCTGCTTATGTACGGCAGAACCAGACGGGGAATATTTCCCTCGCTCATACCGCTCTCGGTGAAGGGATCCACAGCCAGGATCTTCTCGTTTATGCGGATGGTCTCGGTGGCGCTGATCCCTACGCCCGCGTCATTGAAGCCGGATTCCCAAAAAATATCGGCAGAGGAATTGTAAATCGGCTCAATGATACATTGTCTGTTTGCCTTGGGCAGAGTCACCTCCACGCCGTTTTCGGGATCAACAAACACATAGCTGCCTGTTTCCCCGGAGGCCGGGAATATCTCGAGCTTGGCGGTATCCATCGAGGAATCATCGACTGTCCGGCCGGCATAGGCGCATCCGTCAGCAGAGGCGTCCTTGCCGACCAGTATCGTCGTACAGGCATAGGCAGACGAGCTGACCCCGCAAAGCAGAGTCGCTGTCACAAGGATCGTGCTGATAAGCTTCTTCATAATATTATCTCCTTCTATTGGTTGACATAATCATCAACAATTGTCTGAAGCAGTTCCGGATCGATATTTCCGCCGGAGACGACGCATACCACTTTTTTGCACTCCGCAGGGATCTGTCCCGTCATTACCGCGGCAGTCGAAAGAGCGCCCGCCCCCTCTGCCGTTACGCCTTCCTCTGTATACAGATGTGCGATCGCGGCCCTGATCTCATCCTCGGTGACGGTTATGAAGCCGTCGCAGAGAGTGCTGCATATCTCATAGGTAAGATCGCCGGGCTTCCTGACCGCGGTTCCGTCCGCAATGGTATCCGCGCTTGCGAGCTCCACCGGCTTTCCGGCCTGTACGGATTTCTTCATAGAGGCTGCGGTTTCGGGCTCGACCGCATACACACGGCAATTCGGATTGATAGCCTTGACAGCTACCGCGATGCCCGATGCCAGTCCCCCGCCGCCAACCGGTACTACGACCGCGTCAGCATCCGGCAGCTGGCTCATGATCTCCAGACCAACCGTTCCCTGCCCCGCGATCACATACCTGTCATCATAGGGTGGTATGTAGACCTTCCCGCTGGCTTCAACATCCGCAAGACACGCAGCCTTCGCATCGTCAAAGCTGCCCTCCACGATTTTAAGTGTAACATTTTTATAGGAACGGATCCTTTCCAGCTTTGTCTCCGGAGTCGTGGATGGCACATAGATAGTTGCCGCGCACCCGAAGTGATCCGCCGCCAGTCCCACGCCCTGGGCATGGTTGCCCGCAGAGCAGGAACACAGGCCCTTTGCCAGCTGCTCCGGTGTAAGCTTGCTGACCATATAATAAGCGCCGCGCAGCTTAAACGACTTGATAGGCTGTGTACTTTCCAATTTCAGGAACACATGCTGTCCGTCGGCGGAGAGGGTTTCAGCCTCTTTCAGATCACTCACCGTGGCAATTCCCCGGAGTGCTTCACTCGCTTCCTGAATATCCTCCAGCGTCACCGAAGCATTCTCCTTAACGCAGCCGCTCATTGCAATCGTCAGGATAATGACCAACAGAACACTTTTCAGCTTATTCATGCGTTGTCACTTTCTTTCATTTTTTTGTGTTCTATCGACATACCGGGAACCATTCAAAGAATTCGCACCCGGTATGTGTTTTACATATAAACGGAAACGCGCCTGCGGCTCAGATCACAGCCTGAACAACGCTTCTATCTGTTCCTTGGGTCTTGCTCCCACTGCGGTATTGACGACCTTACCGTCCTTGAAGACCATTAAAGTGGGAATACTGAGGATCCTGTAATCTCTGGCAATACCGGGCTGCTGATCCACATCCACCTTGCCGACCCTGATCCTGCCCTCATACTCCTCGGCGATCTGGGCAACGATCGGAGCCACCATTCTGCATGGGCCGCACCAAGCAGCCCAGAAGTCAACGAGGACCGGAATATCCGATTTCAGAACCTCATTCTCAAAATTTTCAGCAGTTAAAGTGATCTCACTCATATTAATCATCCATTCCGCCGCTTCGCGTCGGCATAAAAAGAGTAATTTAGACACCGCATCTTATCACGCGAAGCAAAGGAATGATAAGATGATTAATCATTTTGATAATATCAGTGTGAAAGAAACTTTCACACTGATCATCCATTCCGCCGCTTCGCGTCGGCAAAAAGAATAATTTAGGCACCGCATCTTATCACGCGAAGCAAAGGAATGATAAGATGATTAATCATTTTGATAATATCAGTGTGAAAGCTGCGCTTCAAAAGTTCACTCTGCCTTCCCCTTCCGAAGAAGGGGAAGGGTAGCGAAGCGGCCGAGCGGTAGTGAATGGCCCGCCGGGGGCAGTCGCGAGCCGCGAGGTGACCGAGCCGCAGCGAGAAGCGCTTGCGGTGGTTTAGATTTTCCCTTCCGCTTTGCCTTCCCCTTCCGAAGAAGGGGAAGGGGGACCGCTTGCGGTGGATGAGGTTTTCCCATGCGTGCAGAGATAAAG
>JAZUJF010000057.1:0-3450 GCA_045642585.1 Candidatus Limivicinus sp. | reverse complement strand
GTTCAGATTGACGGTGTCATCAAGTGCCTCTTCTCCGGACTTGACCGCGCAGGAGATGCAGCTTTCGAGACTTCCGCCCGCGGCTGCCGTTTGAACAGCGGCCTCCGCCGACAGGCGGGAAACGGTGAGGATAGTGCCCTCGGCGGGCTTCATAACGGCCTTATACGCGCTGTCCACACCGTCCTGAAGTGCCGCGGCGAACTCAGCCGCGCCCATGGTTTCCTGACCCTTAACGCGCTTCGAGATACCTCTGAACAGCAGGGAGAGGATAACGCCGGAGTTTCCTCTGGCGCCCCTGAGAAGAGATGAGGCGGTGCAGTCGGCCACGGCGCTGACAGTGTCGAAGCTCTTTTTCCGCAGCTCCTGAGCCGCCTTGTTGAGGGTGAGACTCATATTCGTGCCTGTGTCACCGTCGGGCACAGGGAAAACATTCAGATCGTTGATCTGCTGGACCTTCTCCAGCAGGGCGGCATCTGCACAAAGGATCATATCCTTGAACGCGGCCGCGTCTATATAGTTCTTCAAAGTGACATACCTCCGCCGGGGCGATTTAACCAATTATTGTATCAACATATACATCCACGGCCTTTACCGGGACGCCTGTAGCCTTGGAGAGCTTATAGCTGACCTCGTTCATAATACTGCGGGCAACGGCGCTGATGCTGACGCCGTGGTCAACACCTATATGCAGACGAAGGGACACGCTGCCGTCATCGTTAAAGACTACCTCGACTCCCTTTGACATACTCTCACGGCGCAATAGCTGAAGAGGCCCGCCCTCACGGCTGCGTCCGGCCATGCCTTTGACTCCGAAGCAGTTTGTGGCCGCATCTCCGGCAAGATATGTGAACACCTCGCTGGTAATGCTGATCTTACCGTTGGCGTTATTGATATTGACCATGAAAAAGCAGCTCCTTTCCGAAAGCTCAGAAATCATATCTGTTCTGTGCGAACATATAACATCGAATTGATATTATAGTATATGTGCGATAAAATCACAAGCTTTATTTGAACGGGAGAATATGGGAGACAATTATGCGGTGGTGCCTTAATAAATTACAGTTGACTAAACCCGCTCCAAAGGGTAAAATAATACGATTACATTTGGGAGGGGAAGAATATGTCCGCAGATACGCATAAGCTTTCCCATGCCTGTATTATTGCCGCCGCTTCCCGACAGGAAGCACTCTCTGCCGCAAAAAATATCGCGCAGAAGGCTTTATGCGTGGGTATCGATCCGCCCTGCGGTGTGTGCCGCGGCTGCCGAAAGGTATCAGACGGTATTCACCCCGATGTGATCTTTGTCTCCCGTCCTTTGGATGACAAGGGCAGGGAAAAGAGAGAGATAACCGTGGATCAGGTGAGGCTTATGTCCTCCGACGCCGCCATTCTGCCCAATGAGGCGGAGCGGAAGGTCTACATTATCGATCAGGCAGACACCATGAACCCCGCCGCTCAGAACGCCGCGCTGAAGCTTTTGGAGGAGCCGCCAAACGGGGCCATGTTCCTGCTGTGCGTCACCAATCCCCAGGGGCTTCTTTCCACTGTCCGCTCACGCTGTACCGAGATCAATATGGCCGGTGAGTCGGAGCAGTTTGACGAGGCCACCGTAAAGCTCGCCGAGGGCTATATCAAGGCTGTGGAAAGCCGTGATATTACGGCGGTGTTCTCTTTCTGCGCCGCCAATGACGGCATTGACACCCGCAGCGCCTCGGACTTTATAGCCTGCGCAGACGGGATGATCGCGGACAGGATATGCGCCAGAGCCCGGTCATCACTTTGCCGGGAGGAGCTCATGGCGCTGCACGGACTGACGGATCGGTGCGCCCGATACCTGAGAGTCAACACAGGCGTAAAACATATATTCGGACTGCTGGCAGTTGATTCGCTGTCGGCGGAGAAATCAGAGGATAAGTAATTGACTGAAGTTATAAGTGTAAAATTCAAGAGCAGAGGAAAGTGCTACTTTTTTGCTCCCGGTGAGCTGACTGTTCCCACCGGTGAGAAGGTCATCGTTGAAACCTCCAAGGGAATTGAGATCGCCGACTGCGTGCGCGGCAATCATAATGTGCCGGATGAGGCCGTGATCCCTCCCCTGCGCCCGGTGGTGCGCATCGCCACCTCCGAAGATCGGCGCACGGAGCAGCTTAACCGGCAGCGTGAGCAGGATGCGTACAGGATCTGCCAGCAGAAGATCGCCGAGCACGGGCTGGATATGAAGCTGGTGGATGTGGAGTGCAATTTTGACGGAAGCAAGACCCTGTACTTCTTCACCTCCGACGGCAGAGTGGATTTCCGTGAGCTGGTGAAGGATCTGGCGGGTATTTTCCGCAACCGTATCGAGCTCAGACAGATCGGCGTGCGGGATGAAGCCAAAATGATCGGCGGTATCGGCATCTGCGGCAGGCCGTATTGCTGCAATCAGTTTCTGGACGATTTCCAGCCGGTGTCCACCAAGATGGCCAAGCTCCAGAGTCTGTCTCTCAACCCCACCAAGATCTCCGGCAGCTGCGGCAGGCTCATGTGCTGCCTGAGATATGAGCAGGAGGCCTATGAGGATCTGGTGAAGAAGGTGCCCAAGCAGGGTGCGTTCGTTGAGACCAAGGACGGCTTCGGCACCGCGGTTCAGGTCAATCTTCTCCGTCAGACCGTTCAGGTCAAGCTGGACGGTGACGGTGATGACGCCGCCGTCACATTCAAGGCAAATGAGCTGTGCACTGTCCCCGGCGGCAGACCCAAGGACGGCGAGGCTCCTGTATCCACCTTAGTCTATGTCCCCGAGGAGGAGGAAGACGAGGATGTCGAGGTCGCCTCTTTCGTTGTCCCGGATGAACAGGTCAGCGTGGTTCAGCCCCGGGTCGAGCCTCAGGAAAATGAGTCTGCGGACAAAGGTGAGCATAGCCGCCGGCACTCCAGAGGCAGAAAAGGCGGAAACGAGTCCCGTGCTCAGTTCTCCCCCAGGCCTGTGCAGTCCAGGAAGCATGAACCTCAGCCCGAGAGCAAGGCAGACAGCAAGGCAGATAACAAGCCCGAGAATAAGCCTGACATCAAGGGTGAAGGCAAAAATGACCGCCGTCGCAGGGGCAATCACAGCCGTGACGGTGCAAAGGCCGTAAAGGTCGAGGCAAAGCCCGTGCATCAGGATGATAAAAAGCCTCCGCGTGAAAAGCCCAAGAGTGAGCGCAAGGCTCAGGTGAAGGTCGAGGCTGAGGGCGCTCATGAGCAGAATCCTTCCCGTCCCCATCACAATAACCGCCGCCGCTTCCACGGTGACAGGCGCGGAAGCAAGCCCCAGGGCGAGAATAACGGTTGATGCAAAGCAGGCAGGTCACATCGGCCTGCCTGAGCTTATTTAAGGCAACACCGCATAATACGCCCGCGGCATCTACCGGATAAAATGTGCTCCCCTCTGTGTAAGTTCGCGTAAGCCAAATCAAAGATTTGGACGCT
>JAZUJF010000056.1:0-8156 GCA_045642585.1 Candidatus Limivicinus sp. | reverse complement strand
ATGCGGCAAGAGCAGATACCGAGAGAAAATGGGTTCTGATGACGGCACTATTTCGCAGGAATACTTTGTGTATTGCAAGAAAAAGTGACTAAATCAGGGCACATTTTATCCGGTAGATGCCGCAGGCGTATTATGCGGCGGTGCCTTAAGATTTTCCGGATAATTGTAGCACAGCGGCAATGAAATATCAATCTGCATTTGCGCGGCAGGCAGTCTGTATGCTATAATGGGAAAAAAGTACGGGGAGGTGAGGCATACGGGTACAAGAGAGACCGAAATGGCCGAAACAATAGCCCGCCGGGTCAGTGAGCTGGGCGGCAGGGCGTTTTATGTAGGCGGCTTTGTGCGGGACAGGCTCATGGGTATTCAGGGCAAGGATGTGGATATTGAGATACACGGCATTACTCCGGAGGCTCTCGCCCCGGTACTTGATTCTCTGGGTGAGCGCACGGTAATGGGCGCAAGCTTCGGCATATTCGGGCTGAAGCACTATGATCTGGACATCGCCATGCCCCGGCAGGAGACGGCGACAGGTAAAGGTCACCGGGATTTTCAGGTGTTCGTTGACCCGTTCATCGGGACCCGGAAGGCCGCCCTTCGCCGTGACTTCACGGTGAATGCCATGATGGAGGATGTGCTCACCGGTGAGATCATCGATCACTTCGGCGGCCGGGAGGATCTGCGAGACAGGATCCTGCGCCATGTGGATCCGGTCACATTTGTTGAGGATCCTCTGCGGGCTCTCAGAGGGGCTCAGTTCTCCTCCAGATTCGGTTTTACCCTTCACCCTGACACAGTTCGCATCTGCGCCCGCATGGACATCACCGTGCTCCCACGGGAGCGCATTATGGGCGAGCTGGAGAAGGCTCTCGTTAAATCCCCGAGGCCGGCAGTATTCTTTGAGCGGCTTTCGGAGATGGAGCAGACGGATCATTGGTTTCCCGAGCTTGCGGGGTCAGAGCTCACCCATCTGGATAAGGCCGCCGGTCTCCGTGCCGGGGCGGACAGACCCCTTTATCTGATGATGGCGGCACTGTGTGCGCGGTTGGAGCGAGATAAGGCCGTCTCACTTATTGACCGCCTCACCGGTGAGAGGGAGATGCGGGAATATGTGCTCAGCATGAGAGACGGCCATGAGCGGCTGCGGGAGCTGTGTACTGCGGGCGGATCGGAGTATGAATGGAATATGCTGTACGACAGGGCGGTATGCCCCGGTGAGCTGCCCGTTCTCTGCAGGGCTCTTTACGGCGACGGCTTCCCGGTCGATATTTGCCATAAAAAGCTGGAGGCATACCGGGAGCTTATGGAAAAGCCTCAGGTCATGGGTCGGGATCTCGTTGCCGCCGGTATGAAGCCGGGTGAGAGCTTCTCCCGGCTTCTCTCCTCTGCCCACGATCTGCATCTGCGGGGCGTTGATAAAGAAAAAGCGTTAAGCCTGATAATGACAGGAGGGACTGTATAAGCGGGTCAAAAACGCGCCAATCGTCGGAATGTTTTTCCGCCAATCGTCGGAAAACCGTTACAAGCCTTCATCTGCTGAGGTATAATACAGTTACCGTGAGTGAAAACGGGGTGCGCCGAATGAAAAAATACAGTCATCCATTTGAGAAACGGAAAATACGGTCTGATCGAAATTAAGGCAACACCGCATTATGCGGTGTTGCCTTAAATAATTGTCTGAAAATACTTTTATTAAAACGCACGGTTACTCCGGCTCAGTTCAAAAAATCTCTCAGCTTCTTTGAGCGGGAGGGATGGCGCAGCTTACGCAGAGCCTTTGCCTCTATCTGGCGGATGCGCTCACGGGTGACATTGAATTCCTTGCCGACCTCCTCAAGAGTTCTGGTGCGGCCGTCGGCAATACCGGAGCGCAGCTCCAGCACCGTTTTCTCTCTGGGGGCCAGAGTGTCAAGGACCTCCTCCAGCTGTTCCCGCAGCAGGGAGAAGGATGCGGCCTCAGAGGGCTCGGATGCGTCCTCATCGGGGATGAAGTCGCCCAGATGGCTGTCCTCTTCCTCGCCGATAGGAGTCTCAAGGCTTACAGGCTCCTGTGCGATCTTCAGAATGTCGCGCACCTTTTCCACCGGCATATCCATGACCTTTGCGATCTCCTCGGCAGAGGGATCGTGGCCAAGCTCCTGCAGAAGCTGGCGGGAGACGCGGATAGTCTTATTGATAGTCTCCACCATATGTACGGGAATACGGATAGTGCGGGCCTGATCGGCGATGGCGCGGGTTATTGCCTGACGGATCCACCATGTGGCATAGGTCGAGAACTTGTAGCCCTTGGTGTAGTCGAACTTCTCAACGGCCTTGATAAGACCCAGATTGCCCTCCTGAATGAGGTCAAGGAACAGCATTCCCCGTCCCACATAGCGTTTGGCGATGGATACCACCAGACGGAGATTTGCCTCGGTCATGCGTTTCTTTGCCTTCTCGTCGCCGTTACCCATCTTCTCGGCCAGCGCGACCTCCTCCTCAGGGGTGAGCAGAGGCACCTTGCCGATCTCCTTGAGGTACATACGCACCGGGTCATCGGTGGCATAGGCGTCCACAAGAGTATCGGTATCAATGAGAGCCTCCTCGGTCGCCTCGGCGATCTCGGCCAGATCCTCATCTCCGGGCATCTCCTCATCCAGCAGAGGCACATCCACAGAGGATACATCGATCTCGATGTTGGCCCCGTCCAGTTTTTCGTAGAACTGCTCTATGACCTCACTTTCAAGACCCATTTCCTCAAGGCATTCCAGATCCTTGGGGGTCAGCTTGCCGCTCTTCTTTCCCTTTTCAAAGAGATCATTGAGCCGCTCCTCCGGGGTCTTCTGGGGCTGGTCGGGCTCCGCGTCCTTCTTTTTTGCCTTTTTCTTCACCTTTGGAGGCTCGGGGATCAGTTCGGCGTCATCAGCCTCTGCCAGCAGAGCGTCGGCCATCTCTCTGAGTTCCTGCTCGGTGTAGGTCATTTCATCAGACATTTTCTCTTCCCTCAAATCCTTTAGTTTTTTTCATTTCTTCCGCAAAAGCCCGCAGATCCGCAGGCTTGGTTTTCCGGGAAAGGCGCTCCCGGATGCAGGCTATATAGTCGCCCAAGGCTCTCTCGCTGTTTGAGAGTACCTCGGGTTTGTTTAATATGGAAATAAGAAGGCTCATCTCTTCGCCGCTCAGTTCTTCCGCCATAGTGGCAGAGGACACCGTGCCGCCCCGGCGGAGCCTGTCACATTCCGCCCGGTATATTTTCCCCAGTGCGGGAGAAGAAAAATCCTCCGGCACGGGCAGCTCCGGCCTTGATATCAGCGACGGCTCAAGATACATTAGCCGTATTATTCCCTCCTCCGCCGCGGCGGAGGCCGGGTCATCATATCTCAGCGCTTTGGATGAAGGCTGCATCTGCTTTTCCGGTCTTGCCTGTTCTTTCAGCTCGGCCTTGTGGGTGGCGCTGATGAGCCTCTTTCGCTGGCGCTCCACTTCCCCGGTGACTACCGTCTCGCTGACGCCCGCCACAGAGGCTATGCGCATGGCATATACCTGCCGCTTGACCGCGTCAGGCAGTCGGGACACAAGGGCGCTGGCCTCTTTAAGGTACTCCACCTTCTGCTCGTCCACGGTCAGGTCGTATTTGTCCTGCACGGCCTTCAGCCGGTAATCCACCTGATTTTCCGATGACTCCAGCAGATTTCTGAACGCGTCCGGGCCCTTGAGCTTTATGAACTCATCCGGGTCCTTCGCGCCGTCCATGCGCAGCACCTTGACCTTCACATCCAGCTTTTCCAGAATACCGATGGCGCGCTGGGAGGCCTTCATTCCGGCGCCGTCACTGTCGTAGGCGATGATCACCTGATTTGTGTATCGGGATATAAGCCTTGCCTGCTCAGGTGTCAGTGATGTGCCCAGAGATGCCACCGCGGAGTCAAAGCCCGCCTGATGGAGCGAGACCACATCGATATTTCCCTCGGAGAGGATAATGTACCCGGCCTTTGATTTCTTCGCCAGGTTCAGGGCAAAGAGATTTCTGCCCTTGTCGAATACCGCCGTCTCCGGGCTGTTCATATATTTTGGCTCACCGTCGCCCAGAATTCTGCCGGAGAAGCCGATCACATTCCCCCGCACATCAATAACGGGGAACATGAGGCGGTTTCGGAATGTATCGTATACCCTGCCGTCACGGTTCCGCACAAGACCGGCCTCAAACAGCTCTTTGTCGGAATAGCCCTTGCTGTTCATGGCATCCCGCAGCTCACGCCACTCATCCGGCGCACAGCCCAGACCGAAGTTCTTTGCCGTCACGGGGCCGATGCCGCGCCTTTTCATATAGGCTCTCGCCGCCTCTCCTCCGGGAGAGGAGAGCTGTTCGTAGAAAAATCTGGCCGCGTCTCTGTTCAGTGAGAGCATCCTTGCCTTTCGCTTCGCCTCGGCATCGTTTGTCTGCTCCGGCATCGGTATATTGGCTCTGCGGGCAAGAAACTCCACCGCCTCCGGGTAAGAGAGGTTTTCCGCTTCCATAACGAAGTTAATGACTCCGCCGCCCTTGCCGCAGCCGAAGCAGTGATATATCTGCTTGTCCGGGTTCACGGAGAATGAGGGCGTCTTTTCGCTGTGGAACGGGCACAGGCCGAAAAGATTGGCCCCGCTCTTCTTTCCCAGTCTCACATAGTCCGAGACCACATCCGTGATCTCGTTTCTGTCTACCAGCTCGTTTATAAAATTTTCAGGGAAAGCCACATTCTCACCTCCTCACCGCCGCCCGCCATAACAGTATTATTTCACGCTCCAGGCAAAGGGTATAAATACCTCGTTGTATTTCTTTATGGCGTAGCTGTCGGTCATACCGGCGATGTAATCGCACACCGCCCTCTCAACGCCCTCAGCCTCCAGCACGGATGAAAACTCACCGCTGAGGTTTTCGGGATGCTCAATATAATAGTCATAGAGTGCTCCGAGAATACCGTCCACCTTGCTCTCCTCGGACTTGGCCCTGGGGTTTGTGTACACATCGGAGTACATAAAGGCGTGGAAGGTATCAAAGGTATCCTGCATAACGGGAGACATCCTCAGCTTTCCGTCTGAGCTGTTCTCTATCAGGTCTGTGATAAGGGCGTTTATGCGCTCGCTGTTGCGCTCTCCGCAGTTCGAGCGTATTATCTGAGGGACCTGATCCAAAGTGAGAATGCCCGCACGGATGGAGTCATCCAGATCATGGTTTATGTAGGCGATCCTGTCGCACAGCCGCACCAGTGTGGCCTCCGGCAGATCGTCAGGGGTGCCGTGGGTGTGGTGGAGAATGCCCATGCGTGTCTCGTAGCACAAATTCAGCCCCTGACCGTCCCGCTCCAGCACATCGACCACTCTGAGGCTCTGCCCATAGTGCTTGAAGCCGCCGGGATATATCCTGTTGAGCGCCCGCTCTCCGGCATGGCCGAAGGGCGTATGACCCAGATCGTGGCCCAAAGCCGCCGCCTCCGCCAGATCCTCGTTCAGCATCAGGGCTCTTGCCACAGTTCTGGCAAGGCGGGTGACCTCCAGAGTATGGGTGAGGCGGGTACGGTAATGATCTCCCTCCGGCTGGAGAAAGACTTGGGTTTTATGCCTCATGCGGCGGAAGGACTTCGAGTGAGTAATTCTGTCCACATCACGCTGGAAGCAGGTGCGGACATCACACTCCGGCTCCGGCACAAGCCTGCCCCGTGATTTTTCGGAGAGCATACCGTATGGACCGATGATGAAATGCTCGGCCTGTTCCCGGCGCTCACGGTATGTCATCATATTCTGCCCACCGCCTTTCGTTGTGACAGCTGCTGTCGCTCATGCTGTCTTCACATTACCTATATACGACGCATATTCGCATTTCCCTTTATTTTTATAAAAACTTTTTCCCGCCCTGCTGAAAAGCTGCAGAGCGGGAAAAATCATCGGTTCCTTAGTTACTTTGCGTCCGGCGCGTAGATCGTTCCGTAGGTGTACTCCGTGTACACGGGATTGCCGTTGCCGGTCACCTTTGTCTTTCGGATAAGCTGTCCCTCGTCATTATATTGGAATGTGAGAACATATGCGTCCTTATGTGGGACAAGCCAGATCTGCTGAGAAAGTCTGCCGTCGGTGTACTCGTTCTGTATCTCCGTGATGTCCCCGTCCTCAGATGTTATCTGAACGGGAGCTCCCTTTTCGTCGTACAGAGTCTCCTCCACAAAGGACTCATCCTCCGCAGTCACCGAGAGAGAGGAGAACAGTTCTCCGTTGCCGTAGTACTCATATGTAACGGTATATTTCTGCTCCCCGTTGATGCCGATAAGAGAGCCCATATCGTCATACATTTTCTCTTCACCGTTTTCCACGACGGAGTAGGAGCCATCCTTGTTCCAGCGGTATTCTCCCACCACATCTATTCCGCCTACGGCAGAATATAGTCTGGTCACCTTCGCAAGCCTGCCGTCGGAGCCGTACTCGTATTTTGTGGTCAGCTCGTCTCCGCAGTATTCGTCATGGCTGATATATTCGGACTGAAGCCTGCTCATAAAGGCCTGTGCCTGCTGGGCGGCGTCGAAATATGTGCCGGCCTTCGTAAAGCAATACTGTGCCTTCTCCAGCTCTCCCGCGGCAAGGTATCCCTTGGCCTTGTTGTAATAAAGCTCTCTGGCCTTATCGGCGCCGTCGGAATCCTCACCCAGCTCTTCCAGAACAGCCGCGGCCTCATCTTCTTTTCCTTCTTCGATAAGGGACAGGGCAAGCTCCGTCTTTGCCCTCTCCATTAGCTCCGGGCTGTCCTTATAATCTCCCAGAACATAGAACGCCGCAGCGGCTTCGGACAGACTGCCGGACTCAAGGAGATTATTTGCTCTTATGTATGAGCTCTCCACGGCGGCGTTCTGCAAAGCCTTGTCCGCCATTTCACGGCTGTCCTTAAAGGATCTCAGCTCCTGAAAAGCGGAAGACGCCTCAGTGTATTTTTCGGCATTATACAAGGCCATTGCCCTGTCATATTTACTGTTAAGTCCCGAGAAAAACACAGCCACGATCACGGCGATAATAACAACGGCAAGAACAGGCCCCGCTATAAGGGCCGCACGCTTGACCTTATCCGCTCTCTTCGCCCGCTCTGCCTCCGCCAGTGCCTCCTGCTCCATCTCCTGCATAATGCGCTCGTTTTTCTGCTCACGGAGGAAGTCAAGATTAAGAGCCTGATACAGATTCTCGGGACTCTGCCTGCATATATGGCACGTTCTGTCGTCGGTATGGTTGACGGCGCCGCAGCTGCACAGCCACAGATCTCTGTCTCTGGCGAGGACAAACCTGCTCTTTTCGGTGGTCTCAAGCCGGTACTGCTTAATTAGCTCCCTGTCAAACAGGACGGTATCCATCTCCTGCTGTTTGATTATCGGAGTCCACTCCTCGTCCTCCCCGTTCCAGCACCTTCTGCTGTTGAAGTGGACAGTCAGGACCTGAACCGAAAATGAGCGCACGGAATTATCCGGGAGAGTGATCGCCTCCTTGGCTCCCCATGTCCCGTCCCGGCTTATCTGCAGGTCAAGGTACTGATGCTCCTCCTGACACACGGGCTCATCGGACATATCATAGCCTCTGACCAGAATTTTAATTGCGGAGATGATCTCATCCGAAATGCTGCGGAACTTGAGCTGGGCAAGGACTCTGCCGGTCTGATTATCCTTCAGCAGCGCACCGGCCGCGATAATTACAGGCGAACCGCCCTGATACAGGTTTTCGGGAAGGCTGAACAGTCTTGAATATCTCTCTGCCATGACTCACACTCCTTAAAGATCCGGCAGGTCGTCATTGGTGACCACGGTCTGTCCGTAGCTTCTGTCGGGCATGGCGCAGATCAGCAGGTATCCCACTATTGTCAGCAGGAAGCAGAACCAGAAATACTTCTTCTCTCCGTACCCCTTGTCCTCGGCGATCTTATAAAACTGTCCCGCCATAAACCACGAGATGACAAAATATGCTATTATTCCGATAATATAGAAAATAGTTTTCATAGCCGCCTCCATATCACTGGAAAGTTACACGGTTCCATTATACCATCCGGTTTCTTTCAGTTCAATACGGTATTTGCCGAATTATACATGATACGGGCAGATAGCTTTCACACTAAATCCCCATGCGTACCACCATAAACGAAAGCTTGGCGCGCATGGGGATTTTTTCTC
>JAZUJF010000055.1:0-3982 GCA_045642585.1 Candidatus Limivicinus sp. | reverse complement strand
CGGATAAAGCCGACGGTGTCGGAGAGCAGTACCTCGGTGGTCTCGTCCAGCTTCAGACGGCGGGTGGTCGTGTCCAGCGTATCGAAAAGCCTGTCGTTTGCCGGAATGTCGGAGCCGGTGAGACAGTTGAGAAGAGAGGATTTTCCCGCGTTTGTATAGCCCACCAGAGCCACAACGGGCATGGCGTTCTTCTCTCTTCTGCGTCGCTGAGTGGAGCGCACCTGACGGACAGCCGCAAGCTCCTCCTCCAGCTTCTGGATCTTGCGCCGTATGTGGCGGCGGTCTGTCTCAAGCTGGGTTTCACCGGGACCGCGGGTGCCGATAGGGGATGAGCCGCCGGATGCGGTCTGGCGCACAAGATGAGTCCACATACCGGTAAGGCGGGGCAGCAAATACTTATACTGAGCCAGCTCCACCTGCAGCTGACCCTCCCGGGTGCGGGCGCGCTGGGCAAAAATATCCAGAATAAGGCCGGAGCGGTCCAGCACCTTCACGCCCAGATCCTCCGAGAGGACGCGCATCTGGGAGGGGGACAGCTCGTTGTCAAATACTGCCAGATCGCAGTTGTTTATCTCTATGAGGTTTTTCAGCTCCTGCACCTTGCCGTCTCCCAGAAAGCTCCTGGGGTCGGGAGTGGGGCGGTTCTGGATGAGCATTGCCACCGTCTCGCCGCCGGCAGTCTCCACCAGCGCCTTCAGCTCGTCCATGGAGATCTCGGTAGAGCGTTCATGCTCGTCCATACTGGCGGCAGACAGTCCTGCCAGAACGGCTCTCTCTTTTTTTAATTCGGTATTTTCCATAGTCATAATATCCTTAACGGTATAGTCAGCAAAGGTCAATTCGCCGGGAGTCAGTTGATCGGCGGCATATTGAAGCTATGCCGCACCTTTTTCGCCGGGCTTCGGAAGATGCCTGTCGATAACGACCTCCGGCAGAACGCGGCTGCCCGCGGCGGCTCGGCCTATCTCCAGAACGGCGGCTGTGAACTCTTCATCGCTGACTTTTTCCCTGCAGGTGAAGGTCAGAAGTATCTGGGGCTGAATATTCTCCTCCCGCTCGTCCTGCCGGGCGGCGGCAGCTTCCTCCTCCACATAGGCAAAATATCCCGACGGCAGCACCAGCCACTGGGCGTAGCGGGTATCGCCGAGCTTAGCGAGCACAAAGGAGTCAAGGTATGATCTGGACAGCTCCGGCACAGCGCCCCCCGCACAATAGATATGGGGATAATTCCGCGCGGAGTAAATATCCATCACCTTGGGGTAGTCACAGAGCTCTGCCATGACGGTAATGCTTCCGGCCTCTACCCATGCCTTGTTCAGATACCGGTATTCCACATAGGCGTTTCGGGCAAGAGCGCCGTTCCCGTCGGCAAGGATGTCGTGATCCTTCTGTTCGAGATATTTCTTTTCATAGCTGCCGTAGCTCTCGGTGAATATCATCTTGGGGATGAACTGACCGCCGAAAAGCTCCATACTCTCGGCGTGCTTCACGGTAAGGGTCTGGGGCTTGCCCTCCACTCCGGGCATGGACATATCAAAGCCCTCCAGCTCGTTCCACACATATTTCTCCGGGGCGGAGACAACAGAGGAGTATTCAGGCGCGGCGGTAGGAACGGCGGTGGGTCTGGATTCGATCCGGGGCATTGTCCATTTACCCAGCTCCTTCTCCTCACCGCAGGCGCACAGCACCAGCACGGCGCAAACTATGATGATCGCCGATAATATCTTTCTCATTACCGTCACCCCTGGCAGCAAATAATTATACAAGGCAGATCCCCTCGGGCAATAACGCACACATGAAAGATCGATACCATATTATAACCTTTTTACAGGGGTTTGCCAATACAGAAAATGGGCGGTCAATGAGAGCTGCATATCATTAAGGCACCACCGCATAATACGCCTGCGGCATCTACCGGATAAAATGTGCCCCCCTCTGTGTAAGTTCGCGTAAGCCAAATCAAAGATTTGGACGCTCACTTATCATTTAGTCACTTTTTCTTGCAATACACAAAGTATTCCTGCAAAAAAGTGCCGTCGTCAGAACCCATTTTCTCTCGGTATCTGCTCTTGCCGCATTATGCGGTGTTGCCTTAAATTTCTTCTCACAGGGTGTTCATTTATGTTGATTTTAATGGAAAGTAATGATATTATTATTTAAAATTCTTTAATAAAAAGACAAAGGAAGGGATAAAAAGTGCTTAAGAAAGGTATCAACATCAGGTGGCTGAACGCATTGTTCCGCGCACTGAACAGGACAAAGGTCTTTAAGGACCTGAGCGAGGAGGAGTTTGCCTGGGTGCTGTACGATGTGGGTAACTCCGCATACACCATGCTGGCCTGCTCCCTGATCCCCATCTGGTTCAAGAATCTGGCAATCGGCACCGGCGCCGGTCAGCTCTCCTCCGACAAGGCAACCGCATACTACGCCACCGCCATCTCCGTCGTGACCATTATTGTTGCGCTTATCGGACCTGTTTGCGGCGCGTTGGCCGACCATAAGGACATGAAGAAGATATTCTTCGCCACCACCGTGGCGCTGGGTGTCATAGGCTGCCTTATCAACGGCTTTACCGGCAGCTGGGTCGTGTTCCTTGTGCTGTATGTGATCACCAAGATCGCGTACTCCGCCTCATGCACCTTCTACGACTCCATGCTCAACGATGTCACCACGGAAGAGCGCATGGACGAGGTGTCCTCCTACGGCTACGCCTGGGGCTACATAGGCTCCTGCATCCCCTTCCTCTTTGCCCTTATTGCCTATGTACTGGGCCCCGATATGCTGGGTGTCATCTCCGACGGCGTTTCCAAGGCTGTCGGCTTCGGCGTTACCGGTATATGGTGGCTGTTGGTATCTGTTCCTCTGTTCAACCATTACAGGCAGACAAACTATGTTGAGGGCAATGCCACCTCCGTGGGCTCCGTCTTCAAAAAGATCTTCGCCACCGTCAAAAAGATCGCCGTTGAGGACAAGAAGGTCCTGTTCTTCCTTATCGCTTTCTTCCTCTACATCGACGGCGTCGGAACGATCATAGATAACTGCATCAACATCGGCACTGACCTGAATCTGAACACCGTGGGTCAGGTGGTGTTCCTGCTGGCCACCCAGGTGGTCGCCTTCGGCGGGTCGCTGGTGTTCGCAAAGCTCTCTGAGAAGTACGACACTGTGAAGCTCATTCTGGTCTGCATCGTGGGCTACTTCTGCGTGTGCCTGTATGCGCTCACGCTGCGGACGCTGCTCCACTTCGCCATTCTGGCCTTCGGCGTGGGCTGCTTCCAGGGCTCGATCCAGTCTCTGTCCCGCTCCTACTACTCCAAGATCATCCCTGCCGAGAACTCCGGCGAGTACTTTGGCATCTATGACATCTTCTGCAAGGGCGCGTCCTTCCTGGGCTCTGCCGTCATCGCGGTGGTGAAGCTGATGGGCGGCACCATCAATATCGCCGTGGCATCGCTGGCGGTGTTCTTCGGTCTGGGCTTCATCTTCCTGAAGCTGGCGGACAAGCAGAAGGCCATCAACTGATCACGACCATCATTTCTCGCACGGGCGATCATGCCCGTGCGTTTTTTCTATGGAGGAGAATATGATCAGTCTTTGTAACGGCTGGGAATTTACCCCCGCGTGGAGCGAGGAATTTCTGCGCTCCGGCGGCGGGGAGAGGGTGCGTCTGCCCCACACGGCGGGGGAGGTGCCCCTGCACTCCGCCGCGCCGGAGCAGTACGCCGGGGTCTGCGGCTACCGGCGGGCGCTGCCCATCCCGGCGGAATACGCGGGGAAACGGCTCTTTCTCCGCTTTGACGGGGCGGCGCACGTGGCCACCGTGTATATAAACGGCAAAGAGCTCTGCACCCACCGCTGCGGCTACACCGCCTTTTCGGTGGACATCAGCGAATACGTCATCCCCGGCGGGGAGAATATCGCGGCGGTGAAGCTGGACTGCACCGAAGACCCCGCCGTGCCCCCCTTCGGCTTCGTCATCGAC
>JAZUJF010000054.1:0-9380 GCA_045642585.1 Candidatus Limivicinus sp. | reverse complement strand
GCAGGCGTATTATGCGGCGGTGCCTTAATCAGATGTTCGCCGCCGCGTCGTTATCCAGATACACCGTCACATTCAGAGGTATCTGCAAAAAAGACGCCGGGATATAGCTCATGGTCTTGCCATAGAGCATGAGGTGGACGGGGTCAGCTTTCTCGCCGCCATAGGCCATGATGATAATGTCTCCTGCCTCGGTGAGCGTCTTTATGCCCATGGTGACGGCGTAATCGAAGACCTTGTCCGGCGGAACTCCCGCCGCAAGAAACTGCCGCTTTGTGCGGTCAGTGAGCTTCTGTATATGTGTTCTGGAGTCAAAGGGTGTGGCAGGCTCGTTATACCCGATATGGCAGTCCATCCCTATGCCCAGAACGGCAAGGTCAAGGCCGCCGCAGCTCCGGATAAGCGCGTCATACTCATCCGGTGCGTCGGCATCGGGAAAATGCACATTTTCGCCCTTGATGTCGATGTTCCCCAAAAGCTGTGTTTCCAGAACGGCCCTGTGGGAGTCCTCATAGGCTGCGCCCTGAAACTCGGTCACAGAGAGGATACGCGCGTCCCGGAAAGAGAGCTCTCCCCTGCCGCACATTTCGGACAAAGTCCTGTACAGTCCCTGTGTGGTTCTGCCGGCGGTGAGGGCAATGACTGCGTCCGGCTTTCTTTTCAGAAGCTCCGCTATCTGCTGTGCCGCCAGAATGTCGGTTTTTTCTTTTTCAGATATTATTGTTTTCATTGTTCTCCTGATATTTTCCGCATAGGCGGGAATACTGTGTGTATGGCTATTATTGTTATCCGTACTCTAATAATATATTTCCTGCTTCTGGCGACGATGCGCCTTCTCGGAAAACGGCAGCTGGGTGAAATGGAGCTGAGTGAATTTATTCTGGCCGCCCTCTCGGCAGATCTTGCCGCAAATCCGCTGCAGGATCTGGGTGTGCCGATGATAAACGGTATCGTTCCGATCCTTGTGCTGTTCTGCGCGGAAATAATCATAACCGGCATCTCTGTCCGGAATATGAAGCTGCGCTCCCTGCTCTTCGGCCGTCCGAGTCTGCTCATAAGCAAAGGAAAGATAGATCACAGGGAGATGGACAAAAACCGTATCTCTCCGGACGAGCTCATGCAGGAGCTGAGAAACCAGAGTATTCTGGATATAGCTCAGGTGGAATACGCCGTGCTTGAGAACAACGGAAGGCTGAATGTTTTTCCTTACGCGCGCCATTCACCCCCGACCTGCCTTCAAATGGGTATCGAGCCCAGGGACGCGGGCTACATCTCTATCGTAGTCAGTGACGGGAGAATACTATCCGATAATCTTCGGCTCATGGGTCTGGATGAGAACTGGCTCAACAAACAACTGGCAGGGAATAAAATAACCGATATAAAGGATGTATTCCTGATGACTGTTGATGAAACAGGCTCGGTATATTTATCCACGAGAGGTAAGAGAGATGAAGCGTGAAGGGTGGGCATGGATATTGCTTTTTCTGATTGCCGCAGGCTCTTTTCTCAGCATACGGCAGATGGACAAGCTGTGCTCGGAGATACTCTCATACAGTGAGAGGGCCTATGAGCTGTGCCAGTCACAGCAGTATGACCGGGCATCCCAGACTCTCTCCACCGCCCTCACCGCATGGCTGGAGGGCGACGACTACACCCACATCTTCATCCGTCACAGTGAAATAGATTCCACCGCGGACGCACTGTTTGAGGCCATATCCGCAATAGGCACAAAAGATGCAGAGGAGATACGCTCCGCCCTGGAAAAGCTAAGATATCACATCATAAGCATTGACCGGATGGAACATATCTCCCTTGGCAGTATATTCTGATTATCGATCGGTGAGAAGCTTTGAAAGCTCCTCCATGAAGGTGTTGATGTCCTTGAAGCTGCGGTAAACGGAGGCGAAGCGGACATATGCGACCTCGTCCACGGTCTTCAGTCTCTCCATGACCATCTCGCCGATGTCCACAGTCTTGATCTCCCGCTCAAGGCCGCTCTGGAGCTCCTGCTCAATATCGTCGGCAATACCCTCAAGTGTAGTGAGTGATACAGGACGCTTCTCGCAGGCACGGACCATGCCGTTAATGAGCTTCACCTTGTCGAAGCTCTGGCGGCTTCCGTCTCTCTTGACAACTACAAGAGGCAGTCTCTCAATTATCTCATAGGTCGTAAATCTCTTCTGGCACGCCAGACACTCTCTGCGTCTGCGAATCGTTGCCCCCTCTTCCGCCGGTCGGGAGTCGATGACCTTACTGTCTATAAATCCGCAAAATGGGCACTTCATATTCTCTCTCTCCAATACATTGTATTTCATTATGAAATTACCTGAGGTATTATACCATATTCAGTCTTTTCAATACTACGGTAAATTTACACAATATTCTTTTCATATTATTAGCAATATTGTTATGTTAACAGAAATTTTTGAAAAATCCATCTCTTCCGTGCATATGTTTTATATCACGGGAGGTGGTTGTACATATGGGAAAGAATCGGGTCTTGGTATACAACACTGCGCTGCTGACAGCGTCCTCCATTCTGATGAGCTGCATCGGGATGGCGTTTCAGGTGTGGCTTGTGGGGCGTATCGGCTCGTCGGGAATAGGTCTGTTCCAGCTTGTGTGCTCGGTCAGCAACCTCTGTGCCACCTTTGCCATCTCCGGTATCCGCTTTGCCTCCACACGGCTCATTTCCGAGGAGCTGGGAAAGGATGACACGGGCGCTATTGGCGGGGCAATGAGGCGCTGTATCGGCTATGCCGCATTTTTCGGGGTCTGCGCCCTGTGTCTGCTGTGGTATCTGGCGGAGCCTGTGGGCTTTCTATGGGTGGGAGACGCGAGGACTGTGCTCTCTCTGCGCATCTCGGCTCTCAGTATGCCCTGCATATCCGTATGCGCCTGCGTATCCGGGTATTTCACAGCCTGCGGCAGAGTATGGAAGCCCACAGTGGTGCATCTTATCGAGCAGCTTTCCGGCATCGCCCTTGTGGCGCTGTTTCTCTCTCTTATCCCCTCCGGTGACATTGAAAAGAGCTGTGCCGCGGTGACTCTGGGCAGGATGACGGCAGATATTCTCAGTCTCCTGCTGATGTTCACTGTGTACAGACATGATAAGCGCAGGTACTTCCCGCGGGAGTCAAAGGGCGATAGACCCACACGGAGAATGCTGAAGATCGCCATGCCCCTTGCCATGAGCGCATATGCCAGAAGCGCTCTGGGAACGGTGCAGAATCTGCTTATCCCCAAGGGTCTGCGCTCGGCGGGCTATTCGGCAAACGGAGCACTGTCGGGATACGGTACGATACAGGGGATGGTGCTGCCCATCATTCTGTTCCCGTCATGTATTATGGGTGCCGCGGCGGAGCTTATAGTCCCCGAGCTTACTCAGGCCCAGATGCAGAAGGACAGCCGGGAAATTTCACGGCTGTCCTCGGGTATTATCAGATTTGCTCTGATCTTCTCAGCGTCAGTGTCGGTATTCATGTTCGTTTTCGCCGACAGGCTGGGGATCGTTATATACAAGAGTGCGGACTCCGGCCGCTACATACGCCTGCTCGCCCCGCTCATTCCGGTGATGTACACCGACATGGCCGTAGACGGCTGTCTCAAAGGGCTCGGTCAGCAGATGTGGAGCATGGGAATAAACATAGTAGACTCACTTTCAAGCCTTATCCTCATAATACTGTTCCTGCCAAAATACGCGCTGAGCGCATATCTTGCCATCATATATATCACGGAGACACTGAATTTTATTCTCAGTGTTCTGCGCTATCAGACTGTGATGAGGCGGCTCCGCTCTTCTTCAGCTTCGCGTCCTGCCTGTGCAGGATAGGAGAAATGCGCTTATACAGAAGGAATGTTATCATAGAGACAACAACTCCCTTGACCAGATTAAAGGGCACAACGGCAAAGAGAACGAGAGTGGAAACGCTGTTTATGGAGCTGTTGACGGCGTTTCCCATGGACACGAACATATCAATGGGACAGCCGTAGATCTGGGCAAACTTAGGCAGCAGGTATACCGCATTGAGATAACTGCCGAAGACGGTGAGGCAGAGGGTGCCGACAGCCATCCCGATAAGCGCGGTCTTTTTGCCGGGCTTTGCGTGATAGACAAAGCTTGCCGGCAGGATAAAGGAGCAGCCGATGACAAAGTTTGCGAAATCGCCCACATATACGGTGGAGGAGCCTTTGATAAGGAGCTTCAGCAGCACCTTTAAAAACTCTGCCGATACGCCGGCGAGAGGCCCAAGGTAGAAGGTGCAGATAAGCACCGGCATCTCGCCCAGATCCAGCTTATAGAACTCCGGCGCGAAAAACAGGGGCAGTTCTATGGTCATCAATACCCCCGCAAGGCATCCGAACATGGCGGTGTAACTGATAAAATGGGTGCTGGAAAAATTCTTGATGTCACGGCAGAGCAGTTTTTCCAGAATCGCGGTAAGAATAAATATGCCCGCAATGACCGCAATACATACCAGTATAAATGTGAGATTGTCTGTCATCAGCATTGTACATTCCTCCGGGGGAAAAAATAAACCTGAGACAAATATCCTCAGGCGGCAAAAAACAACGCTGACAGCGCATCTTCTTCCATCCAGACTATACTGTCGGTACCGGAATTTCACCGGTTCATACCTATCGGTTCGCGGACTGTACCGCCGGTAGGGAATTACACCCTGCCCTGAAGACAGCCATATTATAACACCTCATTCTTTCTTTGACAATAGGGAAAAAATATCGTAGAATATGGTCATCAATCTTTCAGGGGGTCCGCCGTGAAAAGAGAATACTGCTGCTGCTTTTCCGGGCACAGGCCCACCGGACTGCCATGGAAAAACAACGAGGATGATGAACGCTGCAAGGCAATGAAGCTGGAGCTGTCGGCCCGCCTTGAGGGTATATACGAGATGGGGTACAGGCTCTTTCTCTGCGGCATGGCTCTTGGCTGTGACACATATTTCGCCGAGGCCGTTATTGCCATGCGTCAGGAGCATCCCGATGTGCTTCTGGAGGCTGTAGTTCCCTGCGGAAATCAGTCCGACCGCTGGGCCAAGGCTCATCGTGAGCGCTATAACAGGCTCATTGACCAATGCAACAAGGTGACGGTGATGCAGTATGATTATACGCCGGACTGTATGCTCAAGCGAAATATGTATATGGTGGACAGGTCTTCCCTTCTCCTGTGCTGCTACAACGGCTATCCCGGCGGCACTATGAGCACCCTCCTCTATGCCCAGCGCAATGAGATCCCCACTGTTATAATAGACATCTGATCCTTTCGGAGATATTAGAATGAAAGAAAAAAATTCTCTGCCCGATATTAAAAAGGACTGGCCCGGATTTCACGCTGTATGTGTGTTTCTCATCGTGTGTATGTATATGATATGCCCTGTTATTCCGGAGCATTGGGCGCAGTTCTATTACTCCTACGGGCTCATGTTCATACTGGCCGTTTCCGGCATATATTTCTATGTCTGCCGTCTGAGAGGCACCGTAGAAGTGCGGCTCCTGATCTACTATGCCGCATGGGTGCTTATAACCAGAATACTCAACACGGACTACTATCTTGAAAATGAGTATCAGCTTGTAATAAGCCGGATCATCTGTGCCGTGGTTATGCCGGGGTGCATCTTCCTGAAGGCTGAGGACAGGTCAAAGCTTCTGGACGCGATCTCCATAGCCGTCGGCGGATTTATGCTTGTCACCTGTCTTCTGGGATTGTACGCATACTTTACAGGTTCCTATTTTTCTGTGGGTCCCGAGGCTCAGGTCTTCGGCATCGATTACCCTGATTATTTCAATCATCTCGTTCTCTGGCAGACTAACCGCACTATTTTCGGTGTATGGATATATATCGCATGGTGTCTGATGATATATGAGTTCTTCAGGCACAAAAGTCTCATCTGGCGCGTCCCTGTTGTCATCGCCTTTATTGTCTTCTGCCTGTCTATTGCCGCGGCCTTCAACCGCACGGTAAAGCTTGTCAGCGCAATCAATCTGGCAATGGTCGCCATGATGATCATTCTGGAGCGTTTTGATGCCTCCAGGCTCTCAAGGCGTGTCCCGGCGCTTATCCTCGCCGCGGTCATTATGATCCCGGTCGTCTACAAGGGTTATGATCTTGTGATCGACGGTATGGGCAAGGCCGCGCAGATCGCCGGTTTCAGTGAAAACCGACCCTCCGATGAATTTATCGCATACCGGAACGAGGGCGAAGCCTTCGGAGATCCCAGAAAGCTGGACGACCCCATCTCCGGAACGGTGTCCAGAGCCCAGATCTACGGCAGCTTCCTCCACACGATAAAGCAGGATCCCATGCGGATACTTATAGGCAAGTATTCCTTCAAGGCCATGGATATTCCGCACAGGTACATGGAATATCCCTTCGCTCATATGCACAACTTCCTGCTTCAGACCTTTATGGTCACAGGTCTTGTGGGCTTCTCTCTTGCTGCTGTATTCACGGTTCTCCTTGTCCGGAGAATGATACTGCTGTTTTTCTCGAAGGCGCCTTATTGGGTAAAATGCCTCACCCTGCCCCTGACGGGAATGCTTATCCACAATATGTTCGATATGTACCTGTTCAACTTCTCGGCTGACTCCCGCTCCTTTGGCACAGACATAAGGGAGATATGCTTCTTCGTGCTGGCAGGCGCGGTCATTTCCTATTCTGAGGAGTATATTTCCGGGAAGAAAGCGCAAAAACCCTGAAAAAAGACTTGAATTTTGCTGCAACATATGATATAGTTTACAAGCTTTATGGCGTTCACTAATCGAAAGGATTGAAATACATGACTATCGTACTTACTATTCTTCAGGTTCTCTCCGGTCTGGCTGTTACCGTTATCGTTCTCATGCAGAGCGGCAAAAGCGCAGGTCTGTCCGGCGCTATTTCCGGCGGCGCTGAAACCTTCCTCGGCAAAGGCAAGGCAAAGACTCTGGATGCAAAGCTGGCAAAGATGACCAAGTGGTTCGCCCTTGCGTTTGTTCTCTTTACCCTTATTCTGAACCTTATCTGATATATAGTCTAAAAGCTGTCCCGTAAATCCAAACGCCTGAGGAGCTTCCTCAGGCGTTTTTATTATGAAAGCTGTGCTTCCATAGTAAATAGAAAGAATCCCCATGCGCACTAAGGTGCACTCTAATGCGCATGGGGATTTACTATCTTATGAAGTTTGTCCTTGCGCCGGACTCAAGCCTTGGAGTTTCGATCCCCGCATTCTTTCCGGCCTCGATACATTTGAGCATCCACGCCATATTGCGGGCAAGATTACGCATGGTCTGCATACCTTCCTCGTCCTGTACGGCTTCACCGGGAACTCTGCCATGGACGACATTCCAGTATGAGGAGCCCACCACCGGCATATTGGATATCCCGAAATACTTGTTCAGAACATCGAAGGAAGCCGTGGTGCCTCCCCTTCTGGCAACCGCGACCGCGGCGCCCGGTTTGTTGTAAAAGGTCTTCGCGCTGCTGTAAAAAACTCTGTCGAGGAAGGATAGTATTCTTCCGCTGGGATGGGCGTAATACACGGGAGAGCCGAAAATAATACCGTCTGCATTTGCCGCCTTTGCGATAAACTCGTTCACCCTGTTGTCCGGGAAAGTGCATCCGTCATCTGCACACTGGCCGCAGCCCAGACAGTCCTTCACGGATTCCCCGCCCAGCTGGAAAATCTCATACTCCACACCTTCTATCAGAAGCTGTGCGCCGATCTCTTCAAGGGCAGTATTCGTGTTGCCCTTTGCCTTTGCGCTGCCGTTGAGCATAAGAACCTTCATGTCTGTTTCCTCCTTCTTTCTATTTCTTCAATATATCCACGGATACTCCGTTTACTTCCACTCCGTCATCTGCGGGAATAAGAATATACTTTCTGCCGTTAATGACGCGGCTCTCGATCATGTACGCGAAATCAGGAGCGACATTTATCTTCGCCTGAGGCGTGATTATTTCAAGCTTTCCGGTCTCTATTATGTTCTTCGGATTAAGGACAGCGTTTTCTCCGAAATTCTTCTCACATTCCACGCCGAAGGCTCTGGCTTTCTCCTCGGGAATACCGTCACTTATGAGCATGGTCTCCACCTCACGGACAGTCATTTCAAGAGGCGCGGGATCCCTTGATTCCTTGTGCTCCACTATTTTATCCCTGATACGGCCTGTCACGGCCTGAACAGCCTCGAAGCTGCACTCCTTATCCAGAGAGTCGCTTAGGGCGGCGCCGAAAGCGTTCTTCTGCTGGGGAGCGGACATGATCTCAGGTGTACGGAACACCGCGTCGATGAGCTCCTGATGCACCTGAGAGGCATCCCGTGTGTAGTAGAGTGCGTTATAGATGTTAGCGGCTCTGTCGTCGAAGCATGGGAACATAAATCCCAGCTGAGGGTTCGACACCACCTGCCCGGATGGAATACCGTGGAACTCTCCGTTATCGGAGCAGTACCGCAGAGCCATAACAGAGGGCTTTACAGGGCAAATAGAGCAGATGAAGTATGAAAACACATTCTCCGATCTGTTCTCATCGTTGATACCGTCTTTTCCGTAAAACGGCACATCGTACTTCTCGGAAGCAAGGAGGATAAGGTAGCTGCTGTCCTCCGCTTCAAGAGAGGCAATTATCTTATTAAACAGCTCCTCTCTGGCGTTCTCATCCTCAAGAGAGCTCCTGCGAAGAGTCTGGAGAAGCCTGTGCTCCTCGGAGCCGGCCACCTGCGCGGTCGAAAAACTGATGTCCAGCAGGTTTCTGCCAAGAGAGCCGGAGATCGCTTTTTTCAAAAGGCTTATGACCATTTCCTTTTCATCGGAGGTCATAACGGCCATTGATGTGTCAATATGGGAAATGATGTGTTTGTTTGAATTTACATAGCATCCGTAGACCTTATTGATGTTTGTCCTGTCCTGCTTAAATCTGCGTCTGATCTCACTGAGTTCTTTCTGGTTCATTATTCGCCTCTGAATTCAAATGTATTATTGACCTATTGCCTGAAAAATCATAACGGCAAAGCCCACAATAAGCACAAGGGCCACAGCCTTGCCCACAGCGCCCACCCTCTTGAGATAAGTCTCGGTTCTGTGACTGGGATTGCGGACAAAAAATTTGGGATCAAAGCCCATCAGCAGCGCAACGGCGATCGCCAGTATCATAACGAAAATCTTCTTAGGTTCCATTCTCTTCACCTCCACTGTGCTGAGTATACAACAGGGTCGGCCAAAGCACAAGAAAAATCATTTCCCGGGAAATTAATACTAATCACTGATAGAAATCAGACAATCTTTGCGGTAAAAACTGTGCCGTACTTCGTTAGCTTCCTTGACCATATATCTCCATTATGCTCTGCGTAAGCTGCCTTGTCCGGCGCATTTTTTCCTCGCAAATCTTTGT
>JAZUJF010000053.1:0-8580 GCA_045642585.1 Candidatus Limivicinus sp. | reverse complement strand
GGCAAGAGCAGATACCGAGAGAAAATGAGTTCTGATGACGGCACTTTTTTGCAGGAATACTTTGTGTATTGCAAGAAAAAGTGACTAAATCGGGGCGCATTTTATCCGGTAGATGCCGCAGGCGTATTATGCGGCGTTGCCTTAATGCGTGCGGCGGCATTACCGTAGCACATGGCCTTCACGATGGGGGACAGTGAATCAAAGGAATCGGGCAGCTCGCCCCGCTCGGCCTTTTCGCCCATCCATCCGCAGAGAGCGCGGCGGAAATAGTCATGGCGCAGGAGGCTGAGAAGTGAGCGGGAGTCGGTGGTCATGCCCACGAAGGTACTGAGAACGGAGTAGCTCGCAAACTCCTCAAGCATCTGCCTCATTCCCTGCAGGTGATCGCACCACCACCAGGCGGGACCCTGAGTGACGCCCACAAAGGAGCCGGAGAGCACGCTCATAACAGCGTTGTCTGCGGGATTAAGGGTGTAGAGGATGACCTTTGGCAGACCGTTTTCGGACTGCTCCATATCGTCAAGCATGGAGCACAGGGAGCTCACATTTACGCACTGGCCTATGGCGGCAAAGCCTCCGGCCGCACCGGCGACCTTTCTTATCCTGGTGCTGGTGAAGCGCTGTGCGCCGATGTGCAGCTGCATGGTCCAGCCGCGCTTTGCGTACATTTCTGCCAGAGCACGGAGCATATCGCTCATCATGGCCGCTCTGTCGTACTCCTCGCCGTTCATGGCGGCGGTGAAACGCGCTTCGCTCCCGCCGTCGGAGCATACATAACGGAAGCCGTTATCCAGCGCGTGGTCGGAGAAACGGCAGCCCGCCTTGTGGAACAGCTCAATACGCTCATCCAGCGCCTTGAGAAAAGCGGAGAAGCTGTCGATTTTTATGCCGGTGAGAGTCTCCAGCTTTTCACACAGCGCCCTGTCGGGCTTTACAAGGTCGTCACCTCTCAGGGAGGGGGCAAGAAGCGCGGCAGAGGCAAAGGGCGCCAAATCATCGGTGAGAGACGCGCAGGGAGCGGCATACTCGGTGTTAAAGCGTTTCATAAGTCCCGCGGCCCGAAGCTCGGGCTGTGCCAGCCGCTCACCGACCTCATCCCAGAGCCTTGCGGCATTGTCGGCGTTAATGGGGGTGTGGATGCCGAAGACCTTCTCCATCTCCATGGCGGACCAGTCATACAGCGGGCCGCCGGCAAGCCGGGGGTAGGTGGCGCACCATGCCCTGAACTTCTCCTGCGGGGAGGCGGATCCTGTGATGTAATTCTCGTCTATGCCGCAGATCCGCATGGCTCTGTGCTTATAGGGGTCTCCTGCCAGCCAGATCTCATATACATTCTCAAACTGTCTGTTCGCGGCCAGATCATTCACATTCAGGTGATTGTGGAAATCTATCAGGGGAAGTTCCTCCGCGACCTCACGGAAAAGCCGCTCTCCCATGGGAGTGGTAAGCAGGTAATTGTCCTTCATAGGCCGAAGTCCTTTCAAAAAACAACATTTTTTCTGTCCGTTATTATCCTGCGGAAAATTGATTTTTCCAACCATATAATATATAATACATTATTATACTGAGTATTTCAATTTTGAATGTATACCTTATACTGCTTTTTTTATATATAGTAAGGAGCGCTATGGAGAGAAAATTTCTGCCGGAGCAGGAGATGCTGCCACGGCTCATGATGGCGAGAGTGTACGATACCCGACTCATTTCCGTGACCATACCCACGCCGGAGCGTGTGACCGGAAGCTTTGAGGTGAGCCTGTACCACACGAACGGCTGCATACTGTATCTTAACGGCCTGCGCCACGATGTAAATCAGGGAGACCTGCGCTTTAACCGGCCCGGAGATGTGGTCAGCAGCGGCTCGGATTTTTGCAGCAGCACCCTGTACTTCCAGCTGGGAGGCGAGGATGCGGCCTACTATAACGAGTTTCTGGACTCCATACCGGGCTTTGTCCCCGGCTGCGGCGGGTTTTCTCACCTGTTCGAGCAGATCATAGGCTATTTTAATTCCGAAATGCCCGGCAGCAAGACGGCCCAGAACGCGCTTGTGCTGGAGCTGCTCCACGGGATATATACTCAGAGCTGTACGGAGGCCTCCCACAGCGAGGCTGTGACGAGATGTATCAGGTACATGGAGGAGCATCTGAGCGAAAAGATAACTCTGGAGGATCTGGGAAGGCTGACGGGTTATTCGTCCCTGCACGCGGCAAGGCTGTTCTATTCCGAAATGAACCGCTCGCCCCACGCGTTTCTCAGCTCCCTGCGCATGGAGCGGGCGAGATTGCTGCTCAGCGAGACCGACATACCGATCTCCCGGCTTGCCGCTGAGTGCGGCTTTGCGTCCGAGTCCTATTTTTACACACATTTTCGCGCGGCCAACGGCATGACCCCCGGCGAATACAGACGGGCGGCACTCATATTCTGACTACGCTTTTGCCGCGGAAAAGGGATAACGCCATCGGCGGCATCTCTCCATTGTAAAGCGCCTCCGTTTAAAAGTGGAATAGTATTACATGGAAAACTCCTGTCCGGAGTTTATCAACCCGTCATACTGAAAATGACTTGTGTCAATAGCATTACGCTATCATAACAAGGTTTATTCGTCCTTTAACTCACAATAATATATTGGTGAGGTGAATGGATGTGAAAAGCGAATACAAAAATCTGTATGAGAAGTTTGGCTTGAACGTAGTTTATTACAGGAAGAGAAAGAAGCTGACGCAATTACAATTAGCGGAGTTAGTTGATATTGACCGCAGTCATATCAGTGCCATTGAATTAGGCAATGTCGGTGTGTCCTTTGATGTGATATTCAAGCTGTGTGAAGTATTGGAGGTCAGCCCCAAAGAACTGTTTGATTTCAGAGATTGACGGTTTTTATAATCATAAAAAATACCTCCGATTTACCGGTTTTCCTTACCCGATAAATCGGAGGTATTCATAGCCCTGACCAAAAAAGTTTATCGCCTTAAAAGCCCCGTCATCTCCGGGATCATCTCATCTTTGCCTTCTTGCGCCTCAGGGAAAGGTTGTCCGCGATCATGGCGATGAACTCCGAATTCGTGGGCTTGCCCTTAACATTTGAGACTGTATATCCGAAGAATTTCTGCAATGTTTCAATGTCGCCTCTGTCCCATGCCACCTCAATGGCATGGCGGATGGCCCGCTCAACACGGGAGGGAGTGGTGTTGAACTTCTTTGCGACAGTGGGATAAAGTACCTTGGTGACGGCGTTTATCATCTCGATATCATTGATGGTGAGTATGATGGCCTCGCGCAGATACTGGTATCCCTTTATATGGGCGGGGACGCCTATCTCGTGAATGACATCGGTGACGGTGGATTCAAGATCCTGCTCTCCGGAGGAGAAACGACCCGGGCGGCGCAGATCGACCCCGGCATAGTCTGCAAGCAGCTCGTCATCATTGGCGATACATTTGATGTTGTTGATGAGACTGCGGGAATCGCATGGCTTGGGTATGTAGTAGTCAACGCCGAGCTCAGTACAGCTCTGAACGACTTTGTCGGTGATAAGAGCGGAGAGAACTATCACACGGCAGTTTATGCCGCTCTCCCGGATACGGCGGATGAGAGAGAAGCCGTCTACCTGTGGCAGTACGATATCTGTCAGCAGCAGATCCGGTCTCAGATTTTTGACTTTCTCCAGAGCTTCAATGCCGTCTGCGGCTGTGCCCACCACATTCAGCTTACTGTCACTCTGCATAAGCTCCGAAAGCTTACGACAAAAATCCCTGTTTGCATCAGCAATGACAATGCGGGTTTTGGTTTCCATAATTATAAATCCTCCATTGTGGCGTAAATCAATGACCGATACTTTTTATATCAGCTTTAGCCCTTGTGTCGTAATAAATTTACCATACATGACACATTGGAACAACAGAAATGTGTCGAAGGATGCGAAGCTTTTGTTGACATAATAATACAGTCTTCGACGCTGTTCAAGTACATATTACAAATTTTTTCAAATTATTATGGAGAGCCGTGTCGAAAATTGTCGAATACAATTTTTTGTGAAATCCATAGACATAATACAAGAACGAACCGCCGCGGTTTTTCCGTGACGGTTCGTTAATGTGAGTATTTTTCAATCAATATTATTCATCTTCGTCAGAGCCGCTGCGCTTGATGAAAACGATTATGATGACGATCGCGGCAATAGCCAGCAGGCCGGTGATGCCGAAGAAAATGACGGATGTGTTGATCCCGCTGCCGCTGTATCTGCCGTTATCGGTGGTCTGACCGGTGGGATTGGCAGGTACGGAGGGGCCGTTGGAGACGCCGCCGAAGGAGGGATCGGTGGTCTGGGCGGTGGGAGCCGGGGTAGCGGCTGCGGCCTTATACTCCACAGGCACGAGGTCGGAATATACGGCGGTGCTGTCCTTGCCGTTGAGGGAATTGGTCACGGCCACGCAGTAATATGTAACGCCCGGATTCTGGGGAGGCATAAAAGCGGAGTCTGTCGCTCCTTCCACGGAGACGATAGTGGCCTTGTTGTCGGTGGGGGAGGAATACCACTGGTATTTTAAAGTTCCGTTATCGGGTGAGCTCGCTCCCACGGTAAGGATGAGGCCGTCGCCGACTGTACCGGAAGCAGGCTGAGGCTTGGTGTCAATAACGGGATCCTTGGTCTTGGTGGCGGGGGCGGCGGTGACAGCCGGAGCGTTTATGTCGTCCACTACCTTAATGGCCGCGCCGTTGGAGTAGCTGGTCCCGCCGGGACCCGTGAACTTGGCCTCAACATTCCAGCCGTTCATGGACTTGGGAATGTTGGAGAGCACCAGAGTGTCGGAATCAAGACCGGACACAGTGACGCCGTCGAAGAAGCTGGGAGCCTCAGAGGCCTTTATGGTATTGGTGGTGTCGGCGGAGACGATACGCCAGGTGATGCTTGTGGCATTATCCGCTCTGGCGATGAACTTTGCCGTGCCGCCCACCTCCACCTTCTCACCGGTGGGGTGCTTCTTAATGACAGGGGCGGAGCCCGCAGCCACGGGAGCCGCGGTTGCGGCAGGGTCGGCAAAGGGGTCGCCGTTCACATTGACAGTGACGGAGAAGTCCTCCCAGCCGTTGACGGTCTCCAGCCAGTATGCACATTCATATGTACCGCCGGCAGAGGGAACGCCTGAGAGATATACGGTCGGGCCTACGGCCGTGAAGCTCATACCCGAGGGCAGAGAGCCGTAGGAGAGCTTGTAGGATACTATATCTCCGGAGGCATTGAACACCGGCGTCTGGGGGAAGGCCTCGCCCACGTTGCAGGAATATGTCTCCGCAAAGGCGCTGACTGTTACGATGCAAAACACAAGGCAGAAAACAAATACAGCGGAAAGAGCATATTTTATTGTCTTTTTCATCATGTCTATCCTCACTTAATATACTATTGCTTATCGCATTATAGCACAGCCCAAAGGTCAGTTCAAGGGTTTGCATAAGTTAATTTACATAATTATTCTTAATTCTTTACGCGGATATGACGAAAACTGTGAGGATATGTTCCGAAGAAATATTACTGTACTACTTTTCCATATGAAATCTGTATCCGGCGCCGCGCACGGTCTGGATATATTTCGGCTCGGCGGGGTCGCGCTCAAGCTTTTCCCGCAGACGGTTTATATGAACGGACACGGTGGCGTTGTCGCCCATCGCCTCCATGCCCCATACACGCTCATACAGTGTCTCCCGGTCAAAGACGATGTTGGGGTTGGTCATAAAGAAATACAGCAGCTCATACTCCCGGTTTTTGAGCTCCACCTCACGCTCGCCCACAAAGACTCTGCGGCTGTCGGTTTCGACCCTGAGCTCTCCGGAGCGGAGCGTCCTGTCGTCGGCGCCCTGACGGAGTCTCGCATACTGCTTCAGGTTTGCCCTTATTCTCGCCACCAGAACGGAGGGGGAGAAGGGCTTTTCAATATAGTCGTCCGCGCCCATACCGAGACCCCTGATCTTATCCGTATCCTCTATACGGGCGGTGACCATGAGGATAGGGATGTCCAGCTTCTCACGCAGACGGGAGCAGACCTGAAAGCCGTCCATCCCCGGGAGCATCACATCAAGCAGCACAAGGTCATACTGCCCGGTGAGTGCCTCAGCCAGACCCGACTCACCGTTCTCCTTTATGGTGACGGAGAACTGACTCAGCTCCAGATAGTCCTTTTCAATACGGGCGATAGAAGGGTCATCCTCGATTATCAGTATCTTTTCCATTTTTAATCCCCCATGCGGCTGTGCCGCGTAATTATGAACTGTCAATCCTCCCGACATTTCGGCAGACAGATCTCCAGCTGCAGCCCGTGAGGCTGAACATTTCGGGCGGTGATCCTGCCGTCCATGTTGCGCACGGCTCTTGATACTATGGCAAGCCCGAGCCCGCTTCCCGGCACAGAGCCGGTACGGGAGGGATCGCTTCTGTAAAATGCGTCGAACAGCTTTGGGAGCGCCTCCGGGTCTACGCCGGGGCCGTTGTCGGTAAAGGTAACGGACACATACTTTTCCGCGCCCCGCACACGGATATCCAGCTCGGCATTTTCTCCCTGCCTGTATTTCAGCGAGTTCTCGGCGATGTTTGACACGATGCGCTGGATGGTGTCGGGGTCTGCCACGACCTGCGATGCACATTCTGAGGAAAAAACAATATTGAGGCCGCGGTCGGAGTACTCCGGACTCAGAGCAGAGCAGATAAGCCTTATTTCTTCGCCGAGAACTATTATTTCGGGGTGATCCTGATTATGACCCAGATCCATTCTGGAGAAGAGAAACAGCCGCTCTACCAAAGCCTGCATATCCAGGGTCTTATCGCGGATGATGGTGAGATACTGCGTCCTTGCCTCCTCTGTCTGCGCAACGCCGTCCATCAGACCCTCGGTATAGGCCCGGATGCTTGTGAGAGGGGAGCGCAGATCGTGAGAAATACCGGCCAGCAGCTCCTGACGGTTTTTCTCGTTCTGCCGCACCTGCTCCACGCTTGAGTTCAGTTTCCGGGCGGCGGTGTTGAAATCGGCCCGGACCACGGAAAACTCGTCATCCTCGTCCTCCGGCAGCCTCACCGTCAGGTCTCCGGCGCTGAGCTTGCCGAGACCCTTGGACAGCTGATCCAGAGAGTCGGCAATGCGCTTCAAAATGCCGTTGCTGAGAAACAGCCCGGTCAGACCTGTGGTAAGAAGCATAACACCCACTGTAACATATCTGGCTATCCTCTGGGCGGCGGCCAGCTTATTCTGAAAGTCATCAAGGGAGTAATAGGTCTGAGCGAGCAAAAAGCTGACCAAAAGCTTGTCAGAGAGCCATGATACCAGCAAATATGCCAGCAACGGCAGAACGAACATTGCAAAATATGACCAGAACAGACGCTTTTTCAGAGTCATTTTCCCACCTCCGTCGCCGGAAAGAATTATCGGCTTCTATTATAATCCTTTTTTTCCCGAAATCCATTAACGGGAGATAAAATATACATGAGAGACGGAAAAAACAGGCACGGCTCCGGTGTGAATACTGTCCCGACGCTCCCTGTACGCAGAGGGTCCTGTCACGGAGCACTATTGACTGGGGTGTTATAATAAGAAGGAATACAAAAACATGGAGGGCTGTTATGAAATATATGCTGATCGCGTTAGCGGCTGTGGTTATTGCGGGAGCACTGTTTCTTATGTTCAGAAATAAGACCGAGAGCGTCGCTGTGGCTTACCGCCGGATATCTCAGGAGGAGGCAAAAAGTCTGATGCGGGGTGAAGAGCCCTGCACGATACTGGATGTGAGGACTAAGGAGGAGTATGACAACGGACATATCCCCGATGCGGTCCTCCTGCCTCTGGACAAGCTCAGAGATAGTGCAGAGGCGGTGCTGTCCGATAAGGACAGGATGCTGCTGGTGTACTGCCGCAGCGGAAACAGGAGCAGGTCGGCAGCAAAGATACTGACCGAGCTGGGTTACAGCGATGTGCGCGAATTCGGCGGCATCAACACCTGGCCCTACGATATAGTGAAATAGTATCATACCGGACAAGGGGGCTGTATTGCACAGCCCCCTTGCAGGTTTATCTGTTAAGCTTCTTCTTCACGACTTCCAGAGCGTTGGACAAGGCGGAGGCGGCCCAGCTGTCACGGAGAAGCAGCAGAACGGCGCAGTAAACTATTCCGCCGGAAACAATCTGAATGATGAGAGTCACAAATGCGGGAGTCGGGAGACGGCCCAGCAACACCACGGGAATGAGCATCACGGCGCCGGCAAGAAGCTTTTTCCATGCGTAGCCGAGGATAGCGAGAAAGCCGGTATAACCGTCGCAGTTATGAATGTGCAGCAGGGCGATTATTCCCTCGGCAATAACAGAGGCAACGGCGGCGCCGAATGCGCCGTATTTAGGGATAAACACCAGATTCAGACAGAGATTGACACAGGCACCCACGATTATGTATCTGGTGCTGTCGCTGCGGCGGCCCACCGGCAGATAATACAGGGACACGAGGCAGTTGCTGACGCCGACCACCAGCAGTATGGGACAGAAGATGTACAGAAGCCTGATCACCGGATCGTATCCGGGACCCAGGAAAAAGGGAATGAACACC
>JAZUJF010000052.1:0-7901 GCA_045642585.1 Candidatus Limivicinus sp. | reverse complement strand
GTCAAGACTCTCCGTGCTATTGAGGCCGGCACCGCTCCGAGAGTGCCGCAGGATCATTCCAGGGCCACCCATGTGAGCCAGCTTGACAAGTCCCTGTGTCCTATCGACTGGACAAAGACCCCGAGAGAGATCGTAAAGCATATCTATGGTCTGCAGCCCTGGCCTGTTGCGACTATGGAGCTTGAGGGAGGGGTGTACCGTGTGTTCGCGGCGGAATACACCGACTCCAGAACGCAAAAGTGCCCCGGCAGCGTGGTCTCTGCGGGGGAGCGCGGCCTTGAAGTGGCCTGCGGTAATGGGGAGACAGTGATGATAACCCAGCTTCAGGCGCCCGGCAGGAAGCGCATGGCCGCCGCAGATTTCCTGAGAGGGCATAAAATAGTCATCGGTCAATAGCCATACTGATGATCTCCATTAAAACGAACGGAGAAACAATGAAAACAGGAGCGAGACAGGCGGCTCTTGAGATCCTTGAGCGCTGCCGCCGTGATAAGGCATGGTCCGCTGCCGGGATCGACAGCGCAATAAAAAAATACGGTTTTGACTCACGGGATGCCTCTTTGACCGCTATGCTGTGTCTGGGTGTACAGGAGAATATGACCCTCTGCGACTTCTATATCTCCGCGTACTGCACCGGAAAGCTCGAGCCCAAGGTGCGTGACATTCTGCGCATGGGCGTGTATCAGCTCCTGTTTCTGGATCGGATACCGGCCCGTGCCGCCGTCAACGAGAGCGTGGAGCTCTGCCGACGCTGCGGCTTTGAGCGTGCGGCAGGTCTTGTAAACGCTGTTCTTCGCAAAGTCTCCGACAATATGGACTGTCTGCCCAAAATACCCGGAAAGGGCACATCTAAGTATCTGAGCATAAAGTATTCCCATCCTCTCTGGCTGTGCGAAAAGCTGGTCGGAGAGCGCGGATATGATTTCACCGAGGCTTTCTTATCCGAAAATAACAGAACATCACCTCTGACAATTCAGGTAAACACCCTGAAAACATCGGTGGAGGACTATGAAAATGCGCTTAGCGATGCCGGCATAGAGTATATTTCCGACGACTCTCTGCCCGGCTGTCTGACGCTCTCCGTGGGCAACGCCCTTTCTCTTCCCGGCTTCGGCGATGGGCTCTGCTATGTTCAGGATAAGGCCGCCCGTACCGCCGCGTTCTTTGCGGGTGTCATGCCGGGGATGACAGTGCTTGACGCCTGTGCAAGCCCCGGGGGAAAATCCTTCGCCTCCGCCATTGCTATGAAAAACCGTGGGGAGATACTCTCCTGCGACATACACGAGAAGAAGCTTCGCCTCATTTCCGAGGGCGCAGAAAGACTGGGTATCGGCATTATCTCCACCTGTGAGATGGATGCCAGAAGGTTTGATGCGTCTCTGCTGGAGAAATTTGATGCGGTCATCGCCGATGTACCCTGCTCCGGCATGGGCGTTATCGGGAAAAAACCGGAGATCCGGCAGAAAACGGCGCAGGAAATTTCAGGCTTGCCGGGTATTCAGCGGGATATTATCAATAACCTCTCAAATTATGTGAAAAAGGGCGGAGTACTGCTGTACTCCACCTGCACCGTTCTTCACGAGGAGAACGAGGATATAGTCAATGAGTTCCTGTCATCCCACCCGGAATTTTGTCCGGAAAATCTGCCCGGCAGGACGGACGGAATGTACACCTTCTGGCCAAATGTTGACGGGACTGACGGATTTTTTGCCGCAAAGCTGAGAAAAATATGAACGAAGAATTGCTGAAAAAAGATATACTGTCTATGCTGCCTGAGGAGCTTGAGGCGGAGTTTGCCGGGATGGGCGAAGCAAAGTTCCGGGCAAAGCAGGTGTTTCAGTGGCTCTCCCGGGGGGTGCGTGATTTTGAGAAGATGTCAAACCTCTCAAAGCCTCTGCGCGAAAAGTTGTCTGCAAAGTATCGCCTGTACGAGCCTAAGGTGCTCTCAAAGCAGGTCTCCCAAATAGACGGTACTATAAAGTACCTGTGGGAGCTGCGGGACGGCAACGCTGTTGAAACCGTCGTAATGAGCTATAAGCACGGCAACACCGTCTGTATCTCAACTCAGGTGGGCTGCCGTCAGGGCTGTGCCTTCTGCGCCTCCACCATCGGCGGCCTTGTGCGCTGTCTTGAACCCTCTGAAATTCTGGATGAGGTTATGTTCTCCCAGATAGATTCCGGTATGCCCATCTCGAATATCGTTCTCATGGGTATCGGCGAGCCTCTTGATAATTTCGACAATGTGATGAAGTTCCTCAGGCTTGTGAACTGCCCGGATGGGATGAATATAGGTATGCGGCATATTTCACTGTCCACCTGCGGCATAATCGAGCGTTTTCCGGATCTTGCGGCTCAGGATATGCAGCTGACTCTGTCGGTTTCCCTGCACGCCCCGGACGATGAGACCCGTTCCGGAATAATGCCCGCAAACCGTGGGCGCGGCGTTGACAGGCTTATCGAGTCCTGTAAACAATATTACGACACCACCGGTCGGCGTATCTCCTTTGAGTATGCCATGATAGACGGGGTGAACGACACCCCTTACCACGCAAAGCTTCTGGCAAAGCATGCCCGCTATGTGTGCGCCCATGTGAACCTCATCCCCCTCAACCATGTGGAGGAGCGGCAGTTCAGGCCGTCTACTCCGGAGCATATGAAGGAGTTCATCAGGATCCTTGAGGATGCGGGAGTTAATGTGACGGTCAGACGAAAGCTGGGTGGAGATGTTGACGCCTCCTGCGGCCAGCTTCGCAGAAAAATGCAGAAAAAACAGGTCTGAAGAACTCAGACGGAAAAGGATATAAATGGTTTATTTCGGACTGACAGACAAAGGAAAAGTGAGAAGCGACAATCAGGATTGCTTTATAGCCGAGCGTGTACCGGCAAAAAAGAGCCTGATCGTTGCCCTGTGCGACGGCATGGGCGGGCATAAGGCAGGAGAGCTGGCCTCAAACCTCTCCAACCGGGCCTTTGTGTCCAAGGTATATGCCAAGCTTACCTCCCGTGTGCGCCGTGCCCCGGACTATGAGGCCATTCTTCTGGAGGCCTGCAGGGAGGCCAATACCATCTCTTATGACTACTCCCGTTTTGACGAGCAGTTTAACGGTATGGGCACCACTATTGTGGGCGGCGTGATTAATGACAACGGAAACGGTTATATTATCAATGTGGGCGACAGCCGTGCTTACCACATTTCCCCCTCTACCGGCAGTATCTACCAGATAACCCGCGACCACTCTCTGGTGGAGGAGCTGATGGAGGTGGGCGCTATCACCAAGGAGCAGGCCAGAAACCATCCCCGTAAAAATGTTATTACCCGCGCTCTGGGCTCCGAGCCCACTGTGGAGCCGGATTATTTTGAGATCAGCCTTTTGCCGGGTGATGTGCTGCTGCTTTGCTCCGACGGCCTTTCCAATACGGTCACGGATCTTGAGATACTGGACTATGCCATGGAGTATCAGGATCCGGAGCTGCTGTGCCGCAGCCTTATGAGCAAGACTCTGATACGCGGTGCAAAGGACAATGTGACCATTGTGGCCGTCGTGCGGGACTGATTGGAGAGTATTTATGGATCTGAACGATAAATACATCGGCCAGCTGCTGGATGACAGATACGAGATACAGAAGCTCATAGGTGAGGGAGGAATGTCCGTCGTTTACAGGGCGCTGGATCACCGTCTCAGCCGCATGGTCGCCGTGAAAATAATGCGTGAAGAAATGGCAGGGGTCGAGGAGTTCCGTGAGGTATTCAATACGGAGTCCCATGCCGTCGCCATGCTCTCTCACCCCAATATTGTGACAGTCTATGATGTGAGCCACAGTGAGGATATCGAATACATAGTCATGGAGCTTGTAAACGGTATCACCTTGAGACAGTATATGGACCGCAAGGGCGCACTGAGCTGGCAGGAGATGCTCCATTTCTCAAAGCAGATCGCTGCCGCCCTGTCCCATGCACATTCCCACGGCATCATCCACCGGGATATCAAGCCCCAGAATGTGATGCTGCTGCGTGACGGCACGGTTAAGGTGGGAGATTTCGGCGTTGCCGCGGTTGATGCCGTGGCCTTTGAGGGCGACGGCGAGGCTGTCGGCTCCATACACTATGTGGCCCCGGAGCAGGCACGGGGCGCAAGCCCGGATGCCAGAAGCGATATATATTCTCTGGGCGTCACAATGTATGAGATGCTCACCGCAAGAAAGCCTTATGACGGCGATACAATAGGCCAGATCACCATTCAGCATATGAATAACGATCTCACGCCCATAGACGATCTGGCTTCCGGCGTACCGGAGGAGCTGCAGAATATTGTCTATACCGCTATGGCTGATGATCTGGAGGCGCGGTATCAGTCTGCCGACGATCTCATTGACGACTTTGACGCCTTCACCCGCAGCCGCACAAAGAAGCCTGAACCGGAGCCGGAGCCGGAACCGGAGTACCAGAATCCCGATGTGGTGCCTATCCGCTCTGTGACGGAGCTGAGTAAGGAAAAATACAGGATGCGCCGCCGCAGAGCCTCACGAGTCAGCTTCCTGACCGGTGTTTTCGGCGCTCTTGTCACCTGCATACTGCTGTTCGTGTTCCTGTGGAACTTCTGGATGAAGGAGATATTCTCTCCCGCCCAGCGAATTGAGCTGCCATCATTCGTTGGCTACAACATCGAGGCGGTGATGAATAACTCCCAGTATTCCTCCATCTTTAATTTTGAAGTGACCTATGTTGTGGACACCGAGACTCAGAGCGGGCTTATTCTCTCGCAGGAGCCTGCCGCAGGCAGCAGCCGCATGATGTCCTCCGATGGGATCACCGTTGAACTGCGGGTCAGTACTGGTCTTGTGTACGGCACGGTGCCCGATGTGGTCAATAGGGATTACCGCGAGGCCAGAACTGTGCTTGGCGATGCGGGATATAAGGTGGATGTGCGAAACGCCGTATCGGAATATGTGGAGAAGGACTGCGTGATCTCCATGAGTCCGGAGCCGAACGAGCAGCTTGCCATCGGCTCGGTGGTGTATCTGACCGTCTCCACCGGCCCGGAGATAGACTATGTTGAAGTGCCAAATCTTGTGGGACATTCCGAGACCGAGGCCATATCTCTTATCGAGGGCGCGCATCTCAGCTATGCTCAGTCCGAGTATTATTACTCCAATGAGCCGGCAGATACCGTTATCGGCCAGAATATTGAGCCGGGCACCTCCGCCGAGGAGCATACAAAGATCATTATCCGTGTCTCCGCCGGACCGCAGGGGTGAGTGTCAGTCATTAGTCATTAGTGATCGGAAATCGGTCATCAGAGCTTTGTAAAGTGGTGGAACGATGACAAAGGGAATTATCGTCAAGGCCCTTAGCGGCTTTTACTATGTGAATACTGCCGACGGGATGCTTGAGTGCAAGGCCAGAGGGAAGTTCCGCCTGGACGGCACATCACCGCTTGTGGGAGACAGAGTCATCTGCACCGAGGAGGGCAATGGCCGTGGACGCATCGACAGGGTCGAGGACAGGAAAAACTGGTTCATCCGCCCTGCGGTGGCCAATATAGATGCCCTCGTCTTTGTCGCCTCAAATTCAAACCCTGTAACAGACCCTTTCCTTGTTGACAGGGTCTCGGTTATAGCCGAGGACGCGGGCTGTGAACTCATAGTGTGCATCAATAAGTCTGACCTTGCCTCACCGGAGTCTCTTGAGCGGATATACACTCAGGCAGGCTTTACCGTTGTCACCACCTCCGCCGAGACGGGGGAGGGAGTTGACAGACTCCGGGAGTCAATGCGCGGCAAGCTCTGCGCCTTTACCGGTAATTCGGGAGTCGGTAAGACAAGTATCATGAATGTGCTGCTTCCGGGCATATGCCTGAAGACTGCCGAGGTCAGTGAGGCACTGGGCCGAGGCAAGCACACCACCCGCCATGTGGAGCTTTTTGCCCTGGGTGATGATACATACGCCGCCGACACACCCGGCTTTGCCTCCTTCGACCTGCAGATGATGACCCCGATCCCCAAGGAAAAGCTTCAGTTTGATTTTATCGAGTTTGCGCCCTACTACGGCAAGTGCCGCTTTACAGACTGCGCCCACCTGAAGGAGCCGGGATGCGCCGTCACAGAGGCCGTGGAGAAGGGGGAGATCTCCCGCAGCCGATATAGATCATATCAGCGCCTCTATGAGCTCTCCGCCCAGCATAAGTCATGGGAGGATTAAGCCAGCACCCCATGATGCACACTCTGTATCTGTCGGAAAAATCATTTGGATTACAGTATAAAAAGCCCGCTTCCTGCGTATGATGTAGCACTATCATATCACAGGGGGCGGTTTTTATTCGCAACGGAAGGCGGAATATCTGGGGCTTTGTGGCTATTATTGCGGGACTTGTGATACTTCTGTCGCTTGTACTGCCGGAGAATTTCTGGTGGTTTATGCTGGCGGCCGGGCTTATAGGCTGCGGCATCTGGTGGCTGAGATGCTGCTGAATTACCTTCTGGCCGAGACTTGCCATTATTCAAGGGATAGTATCATTATGAAGCATAAATAATCGGAGGTGTTTCATGAAAATATACATTCTCAAGCTGCCGGCATTTATATCCCGGATCCTCAGAAGTCTCCGTGAGTGGTAATACATCATATACATATCACATATGCTGTACAAACTCATTCATGGAGGAGAGAGGCATATGGAAGTAACACTGCTTAACAAGTCTTTCAAGGCATACAGAGAGGTATTTCATCAGACCAGAATCATTCAGGAGAGCACCGAGAGCGTGGTGCCGGATACGGACGACGACATGGGCAGGGTTGCCGGAGTGGAGTCCGAGGTATATCTTAAAAGCAAGGATCTCACATCCCGCGGAGTCAGTGTAAGCGGCGAGGTCGTGGCAACCGCCATCTGCATAAACGAGGCCGGGGACAGAACCGGCTTTGTGCGGCTGTCACGGCAGTTTTCGATGGAATATGAGGTGCCGGGTATCGACCCCGCCATGGCAGCGAGGATAGAGCTGAAAATACTGAGCGCGGATGTACGGCTTCTTAATTCCAGAAAGCTCTCGGCCTGCTTCGATATTTCGGGAGAGCTAAGCTGTTTTGTGAAGGAGAATGTGGAGACGGAGTATTCTCTGCCGGAGGGGAGCAGGGGAGTGTACACCATGACTCAGGAGACCGAGCTTCTGCTTCCAAACGCGGTGTGCGAAAAGACCTGCGCCGTGACCGAGCAGTTTTCATTTCCCACAGGAAAGCCTGTGCCCTCAAGGATAATCTGCGGCAGCACATCAATGAATGTGACCGACACCCAGCTTGTGGGAAGTCGGGTGATAATAAAGGGCAGAGCCGAGATCCGCCTGCTTTACATCTCCGAGGGTGCGGATTATCCCATACAGGCAGAGTTCTCCGCGCCCTTTTCTCAGCTTGTGGATATAGGTGAGGAGACAATGGAGAACGCCTCTGTTCACATTGAGCTTACCAACGCCTATTACGACCTTATCGACAGTGTCACCGGGGAAAAGGCTCTCAGCGCGGAGGTCCACGGCGTTATTCAGCTCCTCACCCGCACGAAGCGCACAATCAGCTATATTTCCGACCTGTATTCAAACTATGCACCCACAGAAATAACAAAAAACCGCACCGAGTATTCTGTGGTTACGGACAATGCGGAGGAAAAGCTCTCGGTGGATGAGCGAATAAGGGTATCCGATGACTGTACGGATGTACTGTGGGTAGGCATGAGCGTGGGACGGGTCAGCAGGGAAAATGAGAAGATCAGTGCCTCCGTTTTTGCCGATATTATTTACAGGGATGCCCAGGGTAACATCTCCTCTGTGCGCCGGAGTATAGAATGTAGCTCAGAATCCCGACCCTTCGCGGATGAGCTCACCGCCTGCGGGCTTACGGATATATACCTGCGCCCGGACGG
>JAZUJF010000051.1:0-8361 GCA_045642585.1 Candidatus Limivicinus sp. | reverse complement strand
GCAAGAGCAGATGCCGAGAGAAAATGGGTTCTGATGACGGCACTTTTTCGCAGGAATACTTTGTGTATTGCAAGAAAAAGTGACTAAATAAGGGCACATTTTATCCGGTAGATGCCGCAGGCGTATTATGCGGTGGTGCCTATATAAAATCCCCATGCGTATTATGAAGCGCATGGGGATTTTATTACTTTTTGAAGCTGTCCTTGAGAGCAACGGCGCGGTTAAAGACCAGATGATCGGGTCTTGCGTCCCTGTTGTCAAGGCAGAAGTAGCCCTGACGCATGAACTGGAAGCTTTCGGAGTTCTTACCCTTCTCGGGCATGGGCGCCTCGGCCAGACATTTCTCAAGCTTGCATCCGGTGAGGACCTTCAGACTGTCGGGATTGAGGAACTGGAGGAAATCGCAGTCATGTCCGTCGGGCTCAGGATCGGAGAAGAGATAATCGTAAACTCTGACCTCGGCATCGGCACAGTTATTGGCATCGACCCAGTGGATGGTAGCGCCCTTCACCTTGCGGCCGTCCTTAGGATCACCGCCGCGGCTGTCGGGATCATATTCGCAGAGGATCTCGGTGACCTTGCCGTTTTCATCCTTCACGCAGCCGGTGCAGGTGACAAGGTATGCGCCCTTGAGTCTGACCTCATTGCCGGGGTACAGTCTCTTATACTTGGGTGCGGGAACTTCCATGAAGTCCTCCCGCTCCACCCACAGCTCCCTGGAGAAGGAGACCTGACGAGTCCCGTCCTCGGGCTTGAGAGGATTGTTCTCCACAGTGAGCATCTCGCACTGACCCTCGGGATAGTTGGTGACAGTGAGCTTTATGGGATCAAGAACCGCCATGACCCGCTTCGCGTTCTCGTTCAGATCATCTCTCAGGCAGCTCTCAAGCAAGGCCCAGTCAACAGTGGAGTCAACCTTGCTGACGCCGATCTTCTCGCAGAAGGTACGGATGGACTGAGAGGTGTAGCCACGGCGTCTGAGACCGCAGAGAGTGGGCATACGGGGATCGTCCCAGCCTGAAACACGGCCGGTCTCCACAAGCAGTCTGAGCTTGCGCTTTGACATGACGGTATAGTTGATACCAAGACGGGCGAACTCTATCTGACGGGGCTTATGATAGGGGATGGAGACATTGGAAACCACCCAGTCGTAGAGAGGTCTGTGAGCCTCATACTCCAGAGAGCACAGGGAATGGGTGATACCCTCAAGAGCATCCTGAATGGGATGGGCAAAGTCATACATGGGGAAGATGCACCATTTGGTACCCTGCCGATGATGCTCGATATAACGGATACGGTAGAGAACGGGGTCGCGCATATTGAAGTTTCCGCTGGCAAGGTCGATCTTGGCACGAAGGGTATACCTGCCCTCCTCAAACTCGCCGTTTCTCATTCTCTGAAACAGATCAAGGTTCTCCTCAATGGGTCTGTCGCGCCACGGGCTGACAGCGGGATGGGTGGTATCGCCGCGATACTCCTTGAACTGGTCGGGAGTCAGCTCACACACATACGCCAGTCCCTTGTTAATGAGCTCAATAGCGTACTCATAGGTCTTGTCAAAATAATCGGAGCCGTAGTAGAATCTGTCGCCCCAGTCAAAGCCCAGCCAGTGTATATCCTCCTGGATAGCTTCAACATATTCCGTGTCCTCCTTGGCGGGATTGGTGTCATCCATACGCAGATTGCAGATGCCGCCAAAGCGCTCCGCAGTGCTGAAATCTATGGTGAGAGCCTTGCAGTGACCGATGTGAAGATAGCCGTTGGGCTCAGGCGGAAAACGGGTGTGGATCTGCATACCGAAGCAGCGGTTTCCCTCGGAAAGATCTTCCTGCACAAAGGCATCAATAAAATTTCTGGCAGTCTCGTCCATTGTGTGTTTCCTCTCTGTGAAAATTTCTCATGTATTATATATTATAATTCTGGCAATTACAACATAAAAGTGTTACACTATATCGGAAATGATCCTGAGATCCTGAGAAAGAGATGGAGATTATGGCGATTACATTCCTTTCAGCCGAAAATTATGATGCGTCAATTAAACGAGGTCTGGTCTTTGTGGAGTTCGGCTCCGAGATGTGCGGACCGTGTAAGCTTATGGAACACACTCTTGAGGACCTGCGGGACAGACTGCACGGAGTCATCAAGGTATTCCGCGTTGATGTTCAGAGCGAGCCTGAGCTTGCAAAGCAGTTCAATATTCTCAGCGTCCCCACCACATTGGCCTATAACGAGGGCAGACTTCAGGGTACTGCTGTGGGCGTTCAGTCATCTTCGAGTCTGCTGGACATTCTGGGAGTTTGACCAAAATATCAGGCACCACCGCATAATACGCCTGCGGCATCTACCGGATAAAATATGCCCCCCTCTGTGTAAGTTCGCGTAAGCCAAATCAAAGATTTGGACGCTCACTTATCATTTAGTCACTTTTTCTTGCAATACACAAAGTATTCCTGCAAAAAAGTGCCGTCATCAGAACCCATTTTCTCTCGGCATCTGCTCTTGCCGCATTATGCGGTGTTGCCCTATTTTGGCTTTTGGTTGATTTTATCATACCCATGAAAAAATGTCTACAAAAATTTGAAGCATTTTCGGGCGCTCCACGCAGACAGACAGGAACATCGGCTTGATGTGGGGAATAGTGTATGATAGAATGAACACGAAATATGTTGTATTCCGGAAAAGGAGGCGGCTGATATGACCTCATCGAAGAAGAAAAGCCGGGTTCTGCTCTGGCTGCTTGTGGGCATGGCGGTGCTTATGGGCGCCGTGGTGCTGTGGTACGCGGGGCGTTTCTGTCCGGCGGACGATACGGCTGTAAGCTTCATTTCTCAGCCCCACGAGGGCTTCACTATTGAGGAAAAGGACGGAGATCTGATATTTACACCCACAGACCCGGGGGTACATACAGGGCTCATATTCTATCCCGGCGGGGGAGTTGACTTCCGCGCCTACGCTCCTCTTATGGGAGAGCTGGCGGACAGGGGGATAAAATGCGTCCTGGTGAGTATGCCCTTTGATATGGCGCTTCTGGATGTGGGCGCTGCCGGGGAGATAAGGGGGCAGCACCCGGAGATAGAGCACTGGTACACAGGCGGCCATTCTCTGGGCGCTCTGGCGGCGACGATGTATCTTGAGAGGGCCCACAGTGACTTTGACGGCGTGATTTTCCTGGGCGCATACTGTGAAAAGGATCTGTCAAAGACCTCTCTCAGAGCCCTGTCTGTCTACGGCGAGAACGACGGTGTTCTCAACAGAGAGCGGTATGAGGGACGGCGGTATATGATGCCGAAGGACTTTCTTGAGGTGATAATACCCGGCGGCTGTCATGCCTATTTCGGCTGCTACGGCGAGCAGAAGGGTGACGGAACGGCTTCCGTCTCCCCGCAGGAGCAGCAGAGCTTCACAGCGGATGTGATCGCCGGATGGATAGGATAACGGGGAGGCAGGATATGCCGGAGAAAAAAGACATTTCAATATACCTGCTGTCAACAGCCGCCGCCGCGTCCGTCACCGAGGAGTGGTGCATGGCACATTTTCCCCTCCGCTGGGAGCAGAGCCGGAAATACCGTCTTGAGGATGACAGACTGCGCAGTATCGCGGCCGGGGCGCTTCTCTATACGGTGCTGGGTCTTGAGGAAAAGGACATCTCTGTGGGCAGGTACGGAAAGCCATACGCCGAAAACGCCCCCTGCTTCAATCTCTCCCACGGCGGGGATTATGCGGTGCTGGCGGTGGGTGAGTGTACGGTCGGAGTGGACATTGAGCCGGATAACAGAGAAAACTGTCGGGTTGCCCGAAGGGTGATGACTCCGGAGGAGCTGCGGTGGATGGAGGAGCTGCCCTCACGGCGCTTTCCCTTACTCTGGACGATGAAGGAGGCCATGTCCAAGGCCGTGGGTCGGGGCATCGGAATAGGCTTTGAGAAATACAGCGTTCTGCCCCTTCTGGAGGGAGGGAGCGTTGTGTGTGACGGTATGACCCTCTATGGCCGCAGCATTGCGATCCCGGGTCATGCGCTGGCGGTGTGCACCGAGTCCGATATAGACCGGGTGGAGTTCATACCTGCGGCTTTGGGCGATGACTGACGGTATTCCGCTCTTATTCGGGGAACCTTACCGGATAAGAGCTTTTTTATGCTTGATTATTTCACCAATTAGTGTAATAATATGGGCGCGTTTCATTAATACAGACAGATAAGGTGAAAAGATATGGACAACAAGAAAAAAAGCGATTCCTTTATCAGCGCCAAGTCCTTTATCGGCGCTCTTATAGTTATTGCCGCGCTGATGGTGGGCGCATACGCCGCCACATTGCTGATACCCTGTGAGGGAATAGAGCTGTGGCGCTGGCTGCTGTCCCCGGTGCTCCTTCTTGGGGGAAGCGACGGGACGACGATCATCGCCGTTATCATCTTCCTGCTGGTCATCGGCGGCATTTTCAACGCTCTTGAGCAGGAGGGCGTAATGCTCTATATGCTCAACAAGATCACCGACCGCTACGGCGACAAAAAGTACAGGCTGATGGCCGTCGTCATGTTTTTCTTCATGGCTCTGGGCTCTCTTATCGGCTCCTTTGAGGAGTGCGTACCCATGGTGCCCATTGTGGTGGCTCTGGCTGTCCGCCTCGGCTGGGACAACCTGACGGGTATGGCTATGAGCCTTCTGAGCGTGGGCTGCGGCTTCGCCGCGGGTGTGTTCAATCCCTTCACCGTGGGCATAGCGCAGGATCTGGCGGGTCTGCCCATGTTCTCAGGTGCGTGGTTCAGAGGCATCTGCTTTGTGTGCATCTATGCTCTGCTGTTCCTCTTTACCCGCGGTCACGCGAAGAAGATCGACTGCGGAGTGCGCCGCGATAATGACGAGAGCTTTGAGCAAAACAGGAAAAAGGATACCGCCGTGTGGGTCTTTGCCGGTATCATGGCTCTGGGCATCATTATCGTCCTCTCCTCCGCATTTATTACCGCTCTGCGTGATTATACCATGATAATCGTGGCCGTAATGTTCCTTGTGGCCGGTATCTGCTCCTGCAAGGCAAGCGGCATGGCCTGGGGGAAATTCGGCAGAGCGTTCCTCAAGGGACTCATTTCCATGCTCCCGGCCGTCCTGATGATACTGATGGCATCCTCCATAAAGTACACTCTGGAGTATGCGGGCGTTCTGACGGTGGTGGTGGAGAAGGCTGTGGCCGTCTGTGCCACTCTGCCCCGCTGGGCCATCATCCTGTTTATCTATTTCATCGCCCTGTTCCTGAATTTCTTCATCGCCTCCGGCTCGGCAAAGGCGATCATGCTCACCCCGCTGCTGGTGCCTCTGGCGGAGTACTTCGGCATCAATGCCCAGCTCGTGGTGGTGGCCTATGCCTTCGGTGACGGCTTCTCCAATGTGTTCTATCCCACAAACCCGGCTCTGCTCATATCTCTGGGGCTTGCCAATACCGGCTACCCCCAGTGGTTCAGATGGAGCGGAAAGTTCCAGCTTATGAATCTGCTGCTGACGAGTCTGCTTCTGCTCTTCGGTCTGGCAATCGGATTGGCGTAAGTTAAATTATTTTCGGTGTGTGCGGGCTTTGGCCTGCCGAAGCGTTATTACACTCACCTTAACTAAACTGTTCTTTACTATACTATCCTATCCTATACTATACTAACCTATACTATACTGGGTTTACCAAATGGCAACCAAATGGCAACCGGATGGCAACCGCATATCTGCCGGGGGCGTATACACTTTTTGCTCTTAAAAGAGGTACACAATGAACAGAACAGATATTTATACCGACAAACTGGGCCGCATGATCCGCTGTCAGACGGTTTCCGGATATGATGATCCCAATCTCCCGGCCTTTGAGGAGTTTCAGGAGCTTCTGAAGGAGCTGTTCCCCGACCTTTTCCGAAAGGCGGAGCTGGAGCTTTTTCACGGCAGTATGCTCCTGAGGATCAAGGGAAAGACCGACAAAATGCCCATTATGTTCATGAATCATCAGGACACGGTGGAGGCGCAGGGTCAGTGGACTCATCCCCCCTTCTGCGGGGAGGTATTTGACGGCAAGCTCTGGGGCAGGGGCGCTCTGGACACAAAGGGCGGCCTCTGGGCCATGCTTCAGGCGGGAGACGAGCTGTGCCGTGAGGGCTATGAGTTCGACCGGGATGTGTACTTTGAATCCTCCTGCAACGAGGAAGTGGGCGAGGAGGGCGCTCAGGAGATAAGCCGGGAGCTGCATCGCCGGGGTCTGCGCTTTGACATGATAATCGACGAGGGCGGCATGATAATTGATGAGCCTATCGGCGGGGCAAAGGGACGCTATGCCATGGTAGGCATGGGCGAAAAGGCCTGCATAGACCTGAAATTCACAGCCAGGTCCAACGGCGGCCATGCCTCCACCCCCGAGGCAAATACACCCCTTGTGCGGCTGGGTAAGTTCATGGCCGAGGCCGACAGATCCAGAATATTCACGGTCGAGATAGTCCCCACCATTCAGGAGCTGTTCCGCCGCGCCTCTCTGACCGTCACCGGCCCCATGCAGAAGATATACGCAAAGCCGGAGGCGTTCCTGCCGATGCTGAAGGCGGTGATGCCCACCACATCCCCCACGGCAAACGCTCTGGTGCGTACCACACTGGCCTTTACTATGGCCAAGGGCTCCGAGGGCAGGAATGTCATCCCCGCCGAGGCGTCGGTGCTGGGCAATATGCGCGCCTCCCATCATCAGGGCGCGGAGAAGAGCATCGAGGCCGTCACAAAGCTGGCGAAGAAGTACGATATTGAGACAACTGTTCTTGACCCGGGCGGGGAGTCCGGCCTGTCCGATTACAGAGCCCCTCAGTTCAGACTGGTGGAGGAGGCGGTCAGCCATGTGTTTCCCGGTGTCATCACGGCGCCGTATATCATGACCGGCTGCAGCGACGCCAGATTCATGTCCTCTCTCACCGATAACTGCTACCGCTTCGTGCCCTTTGTCATTGATGACAGCCAGATGAAGAGCATCCACGGCATAGACGAGTGTGTGGATGTCTCGACCCTCGCCCCGGCGGTGGACTTTTACAGGTATATAATGACCCATATCTGATACCGGGAGCTGTTATAATATACTGCAATGTCCGACATTTTTTACGGGAGACCTCATCCGTCACGGGCGGACGATGGAGGATATGTGTAATCGCAGTCTGTCGCCCGCCGCCCGCGCCACCTTCTCCAAAGAAGAAGGTTTAGATTGTACAATGGGGTACAGAAATAAACGGAGGCAATGCCGTTGCGTGTTACGAGATGATAATTCTTTAGGCCTTGCACCAGATGAGGAGTTCGCCTTAAGCTTCTTCTTTGGAGAAGCTGTCACCAGTGCGCACACTGGTGACTGATGAGGTCCTGCGAGCGCCGTCGTATTTTAAACATTGTACTATACTTAATATGATATGCTCCTGCGAGGGATTTTCATTTATTCTTGCATTTTTCATCCGGTGGTATTATCATTGACCCGGAATTACTGTGGAAACTGTGCTTCGGAAGAGCAATAAGCCTTCCCCTTCCGAAGAATGGGAAGCCTTATAGAAAGGAGAACGCCATGAGAATAATCACACTGAGCCGTGAATTCGGAAGCGGAGGCAGAGAGGTCGCCAAACGAATGGCGGACGAGCTGAATATCGCCTATTACGACCGTGAGATAATAACCGCCATAGCGGAGCGCACCTCGATGGACGCGGGCTATGTGAAGCATATTCTGGATAACAAGGTCACATCCACCATACCCATTCACTTCTCCCAGACCTTCAGCTTCACATCAAGCGTCAACGGCACCGCCATGCAGGTGCTCTCGGCCCAGAATACCCTTATCAAGGAGCTGGCACAGAAGGGCGACTGCATCATTGTCGGACGCAGCGCCGACGCTATCCTCAGCGACATGAAGCCCCTGAAGATCTTCGTATATGCCGATATGGACTACCGCAAGGAGCGATGCCGCAGGAGAGCGGAGTCCGGAGAACAGCTCTCCGACAGACAGCTTGAGCGAAAGATCAAGGAGGTAGACAGAGCCAGAGCCGAGAGATATATGCTTGCCTCCGGCGAAAAGTGGGGTGACAAGGGTCAGTACGATCTGTGCGTCAACACCACCGGCCTTGAGATAAAGCATGTTGTCCCTGCCCTCGCCCAGTTTGCGAAGCTGTGGTTTGAGCAGAGGGATGATTAGAAGCTGTGGTTTGAGCAGAGGGATGATTAGGGCATTAGCTGTCAGCCGACAGAAAAAGAGGAAAGCGGAATGACCTGCATTGTCTCCGCTTTCCTTTTTATGTTATTTAAGGCAACACCGCATAATGCGGCAAGAGCAGATACCGAGAGAAAATGGGTCCTGATGACGGCACTTTTTCGCAGGAAT
>JAZUJF010000050.1:0-2754 GCA_045642585.1 Candidatus Limivicinus sp. | reverse complement strand
AACGGAGGCAGGCTTCAGAAGACCTTCCTTTTCGTAAAACCTCAGGGCTTTAACGGTCAGATGTGAAAGCTTTGAAAAATCACTTATTTTCAGCATTTTCGTGAATCTCCTTTCCACATCTGACATCCTATTCTATCCTCTAAGGGACGAGTCAAGAGATTTGTTTTTTCAGCGAGCTGTGAATTCTGCCGTACAAAATCCATAGCCCGAAAGGTTTCCTTATCGCGCTGCCGCAAAGTACGCCCTGTTGTTATATCCTGCTGTCCTTGTCGATTATTGCCTGTATTGCCTGATGGACGGCTGACTCAAAGCCCAGCTCCTTCAGCTTGACCACGCCCTCAATGGTGGTGCCGCCGGGAGAGCATATTCTGTTCATCATGGCTATGGGATGCTCGCCGGAGGCGGATTTCAGTTTTGCCGTGCCCAGAACGGTCTGAGCGGCCATCTCCTCGGCCATGGGTCTGGGGAAGCCTGCCCGGACTCCCGCCTCGGCCAGAGCGTCGATGTACATGAGAACAAATGCGCCGGACGCGCCGCATATGGCGGAGAACCCGGGGAAAAAGTCCTCCTTCAGCTCATACACGCTGCCCACGGAGCTGAATATCCCACGGGCAGTATCAAGCTGTGTCCGGGTGACAGATTCGTTCCCGCATATGGCCGTTACCGAGGCGCAGGCCAGCGCGTTCATGTTCGGCATTACCCGGATCACCGGAGTGCCCTCGGGGAGCCACCCGGCATACCAGGACAGAGTTTTGCCGGCGGCGATGGAGATCACAAGCTTCCCCTCCGGCAGAGAGGCGAGCATCGGAAGAACATCCGGCAGCATCTGGGGCTTTACCGCCAGAACGATCACATCGCATTTCCCGCACAGCTCCTCCACGGTTTGGCAGGGAATAAGTCCGAAGGCTTCATGGAGCCTCCGGGTCTTTTCAGGGCTGCGGTTGATGCCGAATATGCTGTCTTCGGAGAAGCTTCCGCTGTTATACATTCCGCCGATGATGGCACCGGCCATATTGCCCAGACCTATGAATCCGTAATTCATTGTTGTACCTCCCGTGTTTTTTTGAGTATTATAGCACAGTGATAGACCAAAGAAAAGTCTCTTGTCAACAGAGCTGTTAAAGACTATAATCTATGTGTTATATTTGATCCGATCTGTGGATCTTCTGATACAGAAAAGGCGCAAACGGGCAATGATCTTGCAGGATAGAGACAAATGAAAGTAAAGCTTATCGCCGTCGATCTGGACGGCACACTGATCCCCGAGGGCGGAAAAGCGCCCACCGAGGAGGATTTTCGCCTTATCCGTCAGCTCGCTGACATGGGTATACTGTTCGCCGTCAACAGCGGCAGACCGTATAAAACTGCCCACGATATGTTCAGAAATGTGGGCACGGACATCATGTTCATCTGCGACAACGGCTGTAATGTGGTATACAGGGGCCGCTCGCTGTACTGCTGCAAAATGGACAGAGAGATATGCAGAAGAGTCATGGCCGATGTAGAGAGCTTCGGCCGGGAGTGCGAGCTCATCATGTGTACGAGGGATCATTTTATCCTGATACCGAAGTCCCCCGAGATCGTGGACATACTCAGAGACAAATGGCAGCTTCCGGTAAAGACCGAGGCATCCTTCGACGATATTGACGAGGATATTCTGAAGCTGTCCGTGTTTATGCACGGGGGCATAATTCCCGACAGAATACAATGGCTGCGCCGGAAATGGTCGGGCCGCATCAAGCATCTGGCTATCTCCGGTACGGAGTGGTTCGACCTGCAGGACGGCGACAAGGGCACCGGAATGAGAGAGGGCGCGGAAAAGCTGGGCATCCGAATGGATGAGACTGTGGCCTTCGGTGACAATTTCAATGATCTTGAGATGCTGGACGCGGCGGGACTCAGCTATGTTATGTCAACCGCACCTGAGGCCGTGAAAGCCCACGGGCAGAGAGTATGCCCCAGCGTTCAGGAGGTTCTGCGAGAGGTGATACGCCGCGGCGGGGAAATATGACCGAAAGCTCAATGTTTATTAATAATCTGTATTCTTTTGCCATTATTTATTGAACTGCTGCGAATAAAAGTATATAATGAGATCACTGAGAGATGCTTTGTTACCATATCCGAAAGGAGAAGATAATGAATATAACTTTGAAACGCTTTCTGAGCATAATACTGTGTCTTGCGATGGTCGTGTCACTGTTTTCCGGCGCCGCCTTCGGGGAGAGCGAGGAGGATATATCGGTCGGGGATGCGCGGGACGCTGCGGAAAATGCTCAGCCCGGGGAGAGCTCCGCGGAGACGGCAGAGACAGCCGGGGGGGATATTCCCGTCCGGGATGAGCCGGAGACCGAGACAGAGCCCCTGAATGACGACGAGGCTGTTGAGGATATTTCCGAGCCGGAGCAGTCCTCCGAGGATGTCCTGCCTGAGTCTGACAATGAGCCTCTGGCTGACGAAGATAATCAATTTGATTCTGACGGCACATATACGGTGTACTATGACGCCAATTCCGGTACAGGCGCACCCGAGGCTCAGGTAAAGACTCGTGGACTGGAGCTGATCCTGTCCGACCTTGTACCCGCCAGAGAAAGCTATATCTTCCTGGGCTGGGGCATCAGCGCCGACGCGGAAGAGGCGGCATATCAGCCCGGGGACAGCTATACAGCGGATGAGGATGTGACCCTTTACGCCCTGTGGGGTCCTGAGATCATCGCCTCCGGTGACTGCGGAGCTGACCTCACATGGGAGCTTGAC
>JAZUJF010000049.1:0-6686 GCA_045642585.1 Candidatus Limivicinus sp. | reverse complement strand
GCAACTTCAAGTCCGCCATGACCTATGAGATCCTGCTCATGGTCGTTCTCGGCGGTATAGGCTCCATCTCCGGCAGCGTTATCGGCTCTATGCTGTTCGTGGCTGCCTCCGAGTGGTGGCTGCGCGGCCTTGACTCCGGTTCGTTCCTGGGTATATCCGCCCCCAACGTGTTCCGCAACGGCTTCCGCCTTGTTGTTTTCTCCGTTATCATCATGATCGTCGTGCTCTTCTTCCGCAAGGGCATTATGGGCGACCGGGAGCTTCCGGAGGTCATTGCCGGATGGAAGAAGAAAGCAAAGGCCCGTAAAAACAAGGGGGTGACAGCCGATGAGTGAAAAAATGCTTAAAATCGAAAATGTGACCATGCAGTTTGGCGGCGTGGTGGCTGTCAACAATCTGAACCTGACCGTCAAGAAGGGCGAGATCGCCTCCCTTATCGGCCCCAACGGCGCGGGAAAGACCACGGCCTTCAACTGCATCACCGGTGTTTACCAGCCTACCAACGGCATCGTCGAGTTTGAGGGCAGGCCCATTGTCTGCGCCCATCCCGACAGAAAGATGAAGAAGATCTATGCCGGAGAAAACGGAGACCTGTACCTTGACAGAAAGGTCATCGACCCTACCCCCGACCAGATAACCGCCATGGGTATCGCCCGAACCTTCCAGAACATCCGTCTTTGGAAGAGCATGACCGTTTTCGATAATGTTCTCACCGCAAAGCACATGGCCTCGAACGGGGGCTTCTTCTCCGCCGCCTTCCATATGAACGGCGAGGATGAAAAGAGGATGCGCGAGGAGACCATGGCGCTGCTTGAGGAGCAGGGGCTTGAGAAATTCAAGGACGAGATCGCCACCGGTCTGCCCTACGGCCTCCAGAGAAGACTGGAGATCGCCCGCGCTCTGGCCACAAAGCCCAAGCTCCTCCTGCTGGATGAGCCTGCGGCGGGCATGAACCCTCAGGAGACTCAGGAGCTGTCTCAGTTCGTCAAGGAGATCCGCGACAAGTACGACCTGACCATATTCCTTGTGGAGCACCATATGGATCTGGTTATGAATATTTCCGACTATATCTATGTAATAGACTTCGGCAAGCTCATCTCAGAGGGCGTTCCTGCCAAGGTCCAGAACGATCCCAAGGTCATTGAGGCATATCTGGGGGTGAGCGAAGATGAGTGATGTTATTCTTTCCGTCAACGATCTGAAGGTCAACTACGGCGGTATCGAGGCCGTCAAGGGTATCTCCTTTGATGTCAATGAGGGCAGTATCCTCACGCTTATCGGCGCAAACGGCGCGGGCAAGTCTACCACCCTGAAGGCTATTGCCGGTCTTGTCAAGACCCGCGCCGGCTCCGTAAAGTTCAGGGATGAAGAGATCCTGGGCAGGGATACGAACTATATCGTCTCCAAGGGCATCACCCTTGTTCCCGAGGGGCGCAGAGTCTTCTCCGACCTGAGCGTGCTTGAGAATATCAAGATCGGCGCGTATCTGAGAAAGGACGACCTGAAGGAGGATATAGAGTGGGTCTATGACCTGTTCCCCAGACTGAAGGAGCGCTCATGGCAGGCGGCCGGAACTCTCTCCGGCGGTGAACAGCAGATGCTTGCCGTGGCCCGTGCGCTTATGAGCCGACCCAAGGTGCTGATGATGGACGAGCCCTCTCTGGGTCTTGCCCCTCTGGTGGTCAAGGGTATCTTTGACATCATCAAGGAGATCAACAAGCAGGGCGTTACCGTCCTCCTTATCGAGCAGAACGCGAATATGGCGCTGAAGACCGCGGACTTTGCCTATGTCCTTGAGACCGGCAAGATCACCATTTCCGGCAGCGGCAGCGAGCTTCTTTCAAACGAAGAGGTCAGAAAGGCCTATCTGGGCAGCTGACAGAATAATACGGATCATACGAATCATACCCTCCGCTTTGCTTATGCTTTTGCGGAGGGTTTTTCGTTTACTTTGGGAGCTGTATGTGGTAAAATAAAGTGATAAATAATTGTGAGGTCTCAGCTATGTTCGAGAAACTCAGGCTCTTGAAAAAACAGTATGAGGAGCTTATGCGCCGGATGGAGGAGCCGTCTGTATACTCCGACTCCGCCCAGTATGCCAGATGCGACCGGGAGGCCAGAGAGCTTCAGCCGGTGGTGGAGGCATTTTGCGCCTGGGAAAGGGTATGCGATGAAATGGATTCCGCGCTGGAGCTTATGGGCGATCCGGAGATGAAGGAGCTGGCTCAGGAGGAGTATGACCGCTCAAAGGCTCAGAAAGAGCGGCTTGAGCAGGATATAAAGATCCTTCTCCTGCCTAAAGACCCCAACGACGGCAAAAATGTCATCATGGAGATACGCAGCGGGACCGGCGGAGAGGAGAGCAAGCTCTTTGCCGCGGATCTCTTCCGGATGTATTCCAAATATGCCGACCGCAGAGGCTGGAATACAGAGGTCGTCAACAGCAACGAGACGGAGCTTGGCGGATACAGCCTGATCTGCTTCGTGGTGGAGGGCGAGGGCGCGTACTCCCGGCTGAAATTTGAGGCCGGAGGCCACCGGGTCCAGCGTGTTCCGGTCACCGAATCCGGCGGGCGCATACAGACCTCTGCCGCCACGGTGGCGGTGCTGCCTGAGGTGGAGGATGTGGACTTCAAGCTGGACATGAACGAGCTGAAGATAGACACATACCGTTCCTCCGGCGCCGGAGGTCAGCATGTCAACAAGACCGAGAGCGCTATCCGCATAACCCATCTCCCCACAGGCACGGTGGTCGAATGTCAGGATGAGCGCAGTCAGTACAAGAACAAAGACCGGGCCATGCAGATACTCCGCTCCAAGCTCTACGAGGCAGAGCAGGCGCGGCAGCACGCCGCCGTTGCCTCCGAGCGTAAAAATCAGATAGGCTCCGGCGACAGAAGCGAAAAGATCAGGACCTATAACTTCCCCCAGAACCGTGTGACCGACCACAGGCTCAACGGCGATGTGAAGAATTTCAACATTCAGAATATAATCAACGGAGACCTTGATGCGCTGATCGACTGCCTTGTGACGGCCGATCAGGCGGAAAAGCTCCGGTCGGGAACAGGTGAGTAAATGAAAACGAGAGTATTTACGGATAAACTGCGTGAGGCGGCAGATATAATAAAAAACGGCGGTCTTGTGGCCGTGCCCACGGAGACGGTCTACGGACTGGCGGGCAACGGTCTGGACGAAAGGGCTGTGCGGGAGATATATGAGGTCAAGGGCAGACCGGCTGTAAAGCCCCTGTCCCTGATGGTTTCCGGGGCTGAGGAGATGGACAGGTTCTGCCTTGATGTGCCGGAGCAGGCCAGACTCCTTGCGGAGAAGTTCTGGCCCGGACCTCTGACCGTCGTGCTCAAGGCCCGGGACTTCATACCCTCAATAGTCCTTGCCGGCGGTACCACCGTGGGTCTGCGCTGCCCCGACCATGAGATGACCCTTGAGCTGCTGCGGCTGTCCGGCGTGCCCTTTGCGGCCCCCTCCGCCAACCCCTCCGGCAGCGACAGCCCGAAGACGGCGCAAAAGGTACTGGAATACTTTGACGGCAGAATTGACGCCGTGGCAGACGGCGGCGAGTGCGGCCTGGGCTTCGAGTCCACGATCATCGACATGACCCGTACACCGTACAGCATCCTCCGTCATGGCGCTCTGCCAAGGGAGAAGATCGAGGATGCGCTGATGGGCGGAATGAAGATCATCGGCATTACAGGGGGCACCGGCTGCGGCAAGACCACCGCCCTGCTGGAGATCGAAAAGCTGGGGGGAGCTGTCCTTGACTGCGACAGAATATACCACGAGCTGCTGGAAAACTCCGGGTCGATGACGGATGAATTGAGGGACAATTTCCCGGAGGCGTTTTCAGATGGGACATTTGACCGTAAAGCTCTGGGAAAGCTTGTTTTTGCCCACGAGGAAAAGCTCCGTGCGCTAAATCGTATCACCCACCGGTATGTGCGCCGGGAGGTCACGGAGAGACTGCGCTCCTGCGCTATGGGCGGGTACAGGCTTGCCGCGATAGACGCGGTGGAGCTTATAGAGAGCGGCATTTCTGAACTGTGCGATACGGTGATATGGGTGACGGCTCCGGAGGACAGCAGAGCCCGGCGTATTGTGGAGCGGGACGGCATTGACATGGAATATGCTCTCTCCCGGATAAAAGCCCAGAAGGGGGAAGAATATTACCGTACCGGCTGCGGCCGTGTGATAGTGAACGACGGAGATATGGACGAATTTTCCGAAAAATGCAGAAAAATGATCGAAGAGGTATTGAACAATGGATGACATGAGAAAAGCTTTGTTTTTCAGCCCTAAGAACGGATATGACCTTGTGAGCACCGATGAGCGCATCGCCATGGAGGACTACTGTAAGGGGTATATGTATTACCTCAGCAACTCCCGCACCGAACGGGAGGCCGTGAGAAACGCGATAGACATGGCCTGCGATAACGGCTTCACGGAATACAAGCCCGGCATGGAGCTGAAGCCCGGAATGAAGGTGTATTGCAATAACCGGGATAAGTCCCTGACTCTGGCGGTCATCGGCAGAAAGGATCTCTCCAACGGCGCTGTGATAGCGGGTGCCCATGTGGACGCGCCCCGCCTTGATCTGAAGCAGACCCCTATGTATGAGAGTGACGAGCTGTGCTACTTCCGTACCCATTATTACGGCGGCATCAAGAAGTATCAGTGGGTCACCGTCCCCCTTGAGCTCCACGGAGTGGTGGCGCTGAAGAACGGAGACACGGTTGACATAACTATTGGACGGGAGGCCGATGAACCCAGATTTGTCATCACCGATCTGCTTCCCCATCTGGGAAAGGAACAGATGCAGAAGACCATGGCGGAGGGCATCACCGGTGAGGGACTGCAGATACTCATCGGCTCCGTTCCCTATGCCGACGAGGGCAGCGACAGGGTGAAGCTTGCGGTCATGAGCATCCTCAACGACGAATATGACATCACCGAGGAGGATTTTCTCTCTGCGGAGCTCACAGCCGTGCCGGCCTTCGATGTGTGCGAGATCGGCTTTGACCGCTCCATGATCGGCGCCTACGGACACGATGACCGTGTGTGCGTCTATGCGGAGCTGAAGGCCCTGTTCGATGTGAATGAGCCCGAGCGCAGCTGTGTGTGCATCCTCTCCGACAAGGAGGAGACCGGCTCCGAGGGTGTGAGCGGAATGTCCTCCACCGCCTTTGACTGCTTTATGGAGGATCTCTGCGCCGCGCAGGGAGTGGATGTGCGCCGCTGCTATGAGAAGAGCTTCTGCCTTTCCGCCGATGTTACGGCGGCCTATGACCCACTGTACCCCGATGTGTCCGAGAAGCGCAGCGAGTCTAAGCTGAACTACGGTGTGGCTATTGCCAAATTCACCGGCTCCCGGGGCAAATATAATACCAGCGACGCCTCGGCCGAGATCGTGGCCTATCTGCGGCGGCTGTTTTCCGAAAATAATGTGATCTGGCAGCTCAGCGAGATGGGCAAGGTGGATCAGGGCGGCGGCGGCACCATCGCCCGGCTTATGGCAAACCGCAATATCGATACCATTGACGCCGGAGTGCCGGTACTCAGTATGCACGCACCCTTTGAGGTCGTGGCAAAGCTTGACTGCTACATGACATACAAGGCCGTTCTCGCCGCGTACAGCGACAAATGATAGTTGACATAATCTTATTAACATATAATAATAATCATAAAAATGTAGACATACTATCATAGACATAATAAGATTAACATATTTAATATAACATAATACAATTAACATAATAACAGAGCCGGGTCTTCGGCTCTGTTATTTTTCTCCATATCGGGCAGAATAGAATGTAGATCACTTTTGGAGGCGGATATGGACGAAATTAAAGAGCTTGGTCAGTCAAAGCAGGGGAGTATTCATTGTCTCACCATTGTGGGTCAGATAGAGGGCCATCTTCTCCTGCCCGAAGACACAAAGACCACAAAATATGAGCATATTCTCCCTATGATCGCCGCCGTGGAGGAGTCCCCGGAGATCAAGGGGATGCTTGTACTTCTCAATACCATGGGCGGAGATGTTGAGGCCGGTCTCGCAATTGCGGAGATGATAGCCGGGATGCAAAAGCCCACTGTCTCCCTTGTGCTCGGGGGTGGCCATTCCATCGGCGTGCCTCTGGCTGTGGCGGCGCAGAGGAGCTTTATTGCCCCCTCCGCTTCCATGACCGTTCATCCTGTCCGCATAAGCGGAGTGGTGATCGGTGCGCCCCAGACCTTTGACTGCCTTGCCGGAATGCAGGAGAGGATAACCCGCTTTGTCACCGATCACTCCAATGTTTCCCGCGAGGACTACGAAAGCCTGCTGAGAAATACCACCCAGCTTGCAAACGATGTGGGCAGTATTCTCTCCGGCTCCGAGGCCGTGGCTCTGGGGCTGATAGATTCCATCGGGACTCTTGGCGATGCGCTGGGTTATCTCCGCGCGAGGATAGACAATAACTGACCGTAACCCTGTTCTTTTCTCTCCCTGTATCCGCTCCTGTCGCATTATGCGGTATTGCTCTTGGGCACCACCGCATAATACGCCTGCGGCATCTACCGGATAAAATGCGCCCCGATTTAGTCACTTTTTCTTGCAATACACAAAGTATTCCTGCAAAAAAGTGCCGTCATCAGAACTCATTTTCTCTCGGTATCTGCTCTTGCCGCATTAT
>JAZUJF010000048.1:0-4870 GCA_045642585.1 Candidatus Limivicinus sp. | reverse complement strand
AGAGAAAGCAAATGGACCGGCATACCCACATAGGTATCCGGCTGCTCTTTTCTTATTATCTCCGCCAGCTCACCGAAGCTGTGGCCCACCCCCACCTTCAGTGGCCTTGCACCTAAGCGTTCAATGGCTTCGCTTATAAGCTCACCCAGTCCGAAGGGGCCGGAGAATGGCATACATATCATGGTCACGCTGCCGGGAAACACCAGCTCACCCAGCCCCGCCATGAACAGCTGTACCGTTTTTTCACAATCCTGCCTTGTATAAAATACCCGCTTTGCCGCGCCGGTGGTGCCGCTGGTGGCATCGGACAGCACACGCTGAATTTCGCCCTGTGAGCACAGGAGCATACCTCCCGCATTATGAGCAAGGTCCTCATCGGTGGTAAAGGGCAGCGATGAAAGCTCATCCAGAGAACGCAAAGCAGCGGGCAGGTCACGATAAAAGCCTGCCCGTTCCCTTTCTCTCCCGAGGAGCATATTAAGCTTATTCAGCTGCATTGCTTCGATCTCTGTTCGGGTGATATTAGTCATGCCCTCCTGAGCCTGAAGCAGCACATCAATTCGGCTCGGTTTCAATTATACCAATCCTCTTTCGGAGAGTATTTCCATGCACTTCATAAAAGTATCGGCTATTATCTGCGGGCAGCGCTCCACACGGTTGGAGGGGTCACCGTCTGTTATATCCCAGCAGTCCACGCCGCCATGGGCCAGCGTCATTTCCTTACGGAACCACTTGGTAAACTCCTCCAGAGCCGCTTTGTGTTCACAGTGGACATCTCCGTCTTCGCTGTCTTTTCCGGTCATATACGATATGATGCAAGCACCCCCCGTCATACAGCCGCAGCAGCCGCCGGAAAAGCCCACTCCTCCGTTAAGGCCGCCCATGGCTTTGACAAGGCCGGGGTTCTCCTCGCCAAGGGTCTCCAACAGCAGGATAGCCAGTATCTGTGAGCAGAAATAGCCCTTCCGGCTCAATTCCATTATTCTGTCAAAAATATCCATGCCCTACTCCTTTTTGCAGATAAGCATTTCGTATGTGCACCTGCCGTGAACTCCGCAGCACTCCTCGCCGCGCCATATGGCCTCGATATAGTATTCCCGCCACAGAGGAGTCATATTTTCGTGATAAAGTGTTACAAAGCCCGCCTTCTCCACAGCATCCGCGGCATCCTGAAACCACAGATCGGACAGCATCAGCACCCCGCCCGGACGCAGCAGTCTGTGAGCCTCATCCAGCGCTCCGGCGACATTCCCGGAAGCATAGAACGCGCATTGGGAGATGATTCCGTCAAAGCTTCCGTCAGGATAGGATGTATGGAGAAAGTCGCCGCTATCCACATTCCCGCCCCTGGGCTCAAGGTCGATCCCCTGAGCTTCAAAGCCCATTTCGCAAAGCAGCGCCACGGTATCACCGGCTCCGGCCCCCATGTCCAAAACGGCTGCATGAGGCTTGAGTGCGGCCAGCTCTATCATGCGGCGGGTATGCTCCTCGCCGCCCGGGTGCCTGTTCATTTGTCCTCCAGTGCCTTTTCCACACTCAGCACCTTGCCCAGCGCCAGCTCCTCGGGTACATAGACGAAGCCGCACTGCGGGCACACCGGCAGCTCCACGGGGAAGCCGTTCTCCAGATACATGAACTTGGCCTTGCCTTTGATGAGAGGGATGCCGCACTTATGGCAGCGGAGCTTTCCCTCCGGGTCTATGGTGTAATAATTCTTATCTTCCATGTCCTCAACTCCCCACTCTGCGCTGTATGGTCATACGGTGGCTCCACGCCCGATGGACAGTTACAGCGCCGTTTTCATCCTCGGTAAACTTCACCCAGAAGGTCACATTGCCAAGCCGCTCTCTGGCTATCAGCAGGCCGCTCTCCGAGTCCTCTATTGCCTCTCCGTTTTCACGGTAGGCCTTCAGAACACCGATAACATCAGACTTCAGTATCATTCTGCTGTCCATCATTTCAAGGCATTCGCCGGTATACTCTATCTCAAAATCCAACTTTTCTTCCTCCACGGTCTCACCGAAAACATCCCGCAGCATATCATTACGAAGGGTCAGTCTGTTATAGCGCTTCTCGCTGATATCGGGCGGCGCGCCCGCGTCCGTGCCGTAGACCAGCTCCAGAATGTGCCTTGACTCCCTTCCCTCCCGGGCAAAGCGGTCACGGCAGGCCATACAGTAGGAAATATAGGGCGCGTCGGAGCGCTCAAGGCACTTTTCGGTCATCTCATGGGCGACCTCCCGGTTGGCGTAGGCTGTCAGTCCTCCGTAGCCGCAGCAGGGAGAACGGTCGCCGGAATACTCTGTGTCAACAAGGGTGCAGCCCAGCCTGGCGGCAATACCGCGGATGGCCTGCCGGGTATGCTCATCGCCTCTTGCACCGCAGGAATCATGAAGAGCCGCGGGTCTGTCCAGACTCTTTGCCCCCTCCGGCAGACCTATCTTCTCAAGTATGTCCCAAATACCGATAACATCGATACCCTCCTGCTCCCGCAGTTTCTTTGCGCAGGTGGGGCATCCGGCAATAACGATGGGGTCACCCAGCTTTGAGAGCTCATTGCGGATAAATGCTTTCTGCGCATCGTACATCTCATAGCGCCCTGCCCAGTCGGCGATGGCTCCGCAGCAGCCCAGCATCAGCGCCACGCCGCCGGGAAGTCTAGTGCACATATCTGCATAGGCTGCCCGAACAGTATCGGGAGCGATGGCCGAGGCCTGACAGCCGGGGAAGAAAACATATTTGCAGGTGTCAAAGCCCGGCTGCGGCCGTGAAAGGAATGCCTCCTCGTTGGAAAACAGCATATCCAGCAGTGCAAACTCATGGGGAGAATTCGGCATCTTATCCGTGGACACCATATTTTTTCTGGCTTCATGGCAGACCTTGGACATATCAAAGCCGTTTGGACAGACCACCTTGCACTGACCGCAGAGGGAACAGGCGTTCATGGGCTTATTCATCTGATGGTCGCCCATGATGATCTGGGTGTTGTTGTAAATTTCCCGGGTCATCAGTGCCGGGTTTTTCTTGTAATGCCGAATATAGGCACAGGACTTGAAGCATTCGTCACAGTGGCACTGGATGCAGCGCTTTGCCTCTTCTATGGCCTGCTCGCGGGTGTAGCCGTCCTCATTGGGCAATACTGCCATAAGCTTATCTGCCGCAGACAGGTCGGTATAGAGTCTCGACTCCACCGCGCCCTCGTCGCCCCGGGTGTTTCGCGGGTCAAGGTTCTGAGCAAGCCTGTCAACAGTCAGAGCCGCCTTTTTTGCTCCGAAAGCGGCGGCCATTACGCCTTCACCGCAGCCCATGACCAGCTTCTCCGGCTCGTATATCATCAGCTCCCCGTTGCATACGGCATCGGGGAATATATGCTTTGCTGCCTTTTCCGACGCGCAGAGGACATTGAATTCACCGCGCTTCTCTTCAAAAAGCTCCTGAGTGATGGTGCACCCGAAGACGAAGCTTATTTCCTTTGCCTTCAGTCGCTTTAGTTCTGTCGCCCTGTCCTCCCCGGTAAGGAAGCCGGTCTCTGTATCAAAAAATTCTTCTATATCAGCCTCTTCACAGAATACTGTGACAGGGTAGGATTTCTTTTCAAGCTCGCCTGCAAGAAGCAGAGCGAAAAGTCCGGAGCCGAAAACGGCTGCGGAGGTCTTTTTATACATTTTGAACACGCTGCTCTGCTTTTTTCCCACTCCGAAATGGGCGGCAGCACGCTCTATCTCACGAACGGATATACTGTCTCCCACCTCACCCATGCGGCATTTTTCCCGGCAGGGCGCATCGCAGCCGGCAGACAGAATAAGCGGGAATGGCGCTATCTTCTCATAAAGATTCAGCGCTTTATTGAAGTCCCCCTCTGCAACACACTTCACCAGAGCCTTGGCATCCAGCTTCAGAGGACAGGCAGCCGAACAGAAGGGCAGCTGCTCATACACACACTGCTCCGCCATACTGTGTATCTCCTCTTTGGAGATCTTATTCACTTTATATACGTGGGTCGAACCACGCTCGGGAATGTAGGTCATCCTTGTTCTCCTTTCGGGGACTGTCGGCTTATAACCGAAGACTCGAGGGGTCCCTGACGGGACCCCTCTATTGTATCACGGATTATTGGATTTGGGAATTACTTCTCCAGTGCCTTGAGTGCAGCCAGCACCTTGTCAGGGCGTGCGGGGATGCGGGTGATGCGGGCACCGGTGGCGTTGTAGATAGCATTGAGGATTGCGGGATGAGGAGCATCCAGAGGAGCCTCGCCGCAGCCGGCAGCACCGTAGGGGCCGTTGGGACGGTAGGTCTCCAGGAAGTGCAGCTCGATATCATCGGGAATGTCGTTGGGGTAAGGAATACCGCACTTCATGAGGCTGGTCTCCTTGCTCAGATCGTCGAAGTCCTCGCTCAGTGCAAGGCCGATGCCCTGTGCAAGACCGCCGTAGAAGTTGCCCTCGACCAGCAGTCTGTTCATGATGGTGCCAACATCGGCAACAACAGTGAACTTCTCGACCTTTACCTTACCGGTCTGGGTGTCAACGCAAACCTCAGGCATGAAGATGGTGTACATATAGGTTGCGAACGGATCGCCCTGTGCGGTGGCCTGATCGATGGGATGCTCGGCGCAGAAGGTGGTGACCCAGTTGCCTTCGACCTTGGTGGCAATGCCTTCGGCTACCATCTCGTCGTAGGTACGGAAGGTACCGTCGTCCTTCTTCATTGCGGCCACAAGGTTCTCGGCTGCCAGACGGCAGGCGTTGCCGGACATGACCTGAGAGCGGGAGCCGCCTGCAGGGCCGGAGTTCGGGGTGTACTTGGTGTCGTTCATGACGAGCCTGATCTGCTCGGGCTTGATACCGGCCTGACGCAGAGTCTCGTG
>JAZUJF010000047.1:0-2200 GCA_045642585.1 Candidatus Limivicinus sp. | reverse complement strand
ACAACGCAAGTTCCTCCTGAAAGCTCAGCGGGGAAGCTGTCGATCTGACCCAAATCGAATTTATTGCAGGAGAAGACCTTCCCATCGGAAAAAATAGCAAAGGAGTCCATTATTCTGGAGCTGAAAAAAATACCTTCGCCGGAGTGATGTGCGGAATCTGTTGTCAGTTTCCCCTTGAAAAGCTCGGAAATGGCATCGTCAAGTGTGTCAAAGGCGAAATAGCTTCGTATCTTCTCAAATATTCCGACACCGTCATCCATCAGATACGCGGTAGTATTAAGATAATTTTGCACGATCTTAATATATACGTTTTCCGCCTCCGAATGATCCATGACATTATTGAACATTTCGCTGAAGGTGTACGCCCATATCTCCCGAATGTTTTCGCCGTGCTCTGAAAGCAGAGGGGCAAGATACGCACAATAAGCGTATGTGTCAGTATTAAGGTCTCCCTTGCTGCGGTAAAGATGATAGGAATATTCTTTATCAACAAGAGCATATTTACCGTATTTTACTCTTTTAATAATTCCTCCGTCCGCAAGAGCGTTGATGTATTTGTGAATGGTATTCTGATTGACGCCAAAGCTTTCGGCGGCGGATCTGCTGACGGAAGCTTCTCCGCGTGATATTTTTTCAAGAATATAGCTGATTATCTCATGTTTCTTTTCCTGCTGAAATTTCACACTATCACGTCCTCTCACCGCATATTATATCCGAAATTCGCTATAAAATCAATATAAATTCGCCATAAAAATATTTCAGACATTTTCTTAACAAAATTTTTGAGACATATTTAACAGGCTGTGCTATAATAGCATGACAACATTATTAGGAGGTTCATTGATGGATTCAATGACACTGTTCGCACTCATTCTCTTTGCGATAACATATATCCTGATGTTTTCTCTCCAGAAGCTCAGACCGTATATAGCCGTCGTTTCGGCACTTATCTTCGTTCTCGTCGGCAGTATAGGATTTTTCCCCGAGTTTACATACACATGGCGTGACGCGCTTTCACAGATTGACTGGAACGTAATAATGATGATAGCGGGCACGATGGGCACGGTGTATCTGTTCATTCAGTCAAAAATGCCCCAGAAGCTCAGCGACCTCATTATCACAAAGGTCAGCACCGTAAAGTGGATAATCGTGGCACTGTCGCTTTTTGCGGGTATAATTTCCGCGTTTGTGGACAATGTAGCAACAGTGCTTATGATAGCTCCGGTGGCGGTCGCGCTGTGCAGGAGGCTTGAAATTTCTCCGGTAACAGCCATTATCTGCATCTCCATATCCTCAAATCTGCAGGGTGCGGCAACTCTGGTGGGAGATACAACATCAATTCTCTTGGGCAAGGCGGCAAATCTTGACTTTATGGATTTCTTCTTTGTGCAGGGAAAGCCCGGTATGTTCTGGGTCACAGAGGCGGGCGCACTCGTATCGGCGCTCATTATCCTCTGGATGTGCCGCAAGGACAACAAGCGTGTCGAGGTCAGCGAGGTAACGGAGGTAAAGGATACCGTGCCGACGCTTCTTCTTGTGGGTACGGTTGCCGCGCTTATTCTTGTCTCCTTCATTCCCTATCAGTCAAACGCAAAGCCCGGACAGTTTTACAAGCCGGATATAACAAACGGTCTCATCTGCATAGCCTTCTTTATTGTCGGTGCCGTGCGTCAGGCGATAAAGGACGGAAAACCCGATGTCATAAAGGCAGCCGTGGGCGAGATAGATTTCTATACGATAGTTCTGCTGGCGGGTCTGTTTGTGGTCATCGGCGGCATACAGAGGGCGGGAATTATCGACATGATCGGCTCACTTTTAGCCTCTCTCAGCGGTGACGGCAGCCGTTGGAGCGTATTTCTTGTCTATTCTCTCATAGTCTGGGCATCCGTGCTGTTCTCCGCCTTTATAGACAACATCCCCTATACCGCCACCATGCTTCCGGTCGTGGCTGTGCTTGCCGAAAAGCTTTCGGCGGCGGGCGGTGTCGCGGTCAATCCCAACCTGCTGTACTTCGGGCTTCTTGTCGGCGCGACCCTCGGCGGCAACATCACCCCCATCGGTGCCTCCGCCAACATAACGGGTCTGTCCATACTGCGCCGTGAGGGTCACGAGGTAAGCGCAGGACAGTTTATGAAGTACAGTGTGCCCTTTACTTTGGCAGCGGTCACTACCGGATACATTCTGTTGTGGCTTATATGGA
>JAZUJF010000046.1:0-3057 GCA_045642585.1 Candidatus Limivicinus sp. | reverse complement strand
TAAAATGTGCCCCCCTCTGTGTAAGTTCGCGTAAGCCAAATCAAAGATTTGGACGCTCACTTATCATTTAGTCACTTTTTCTTGCAATACACAAAGTATTCCTGCGAAAAAGTGCCGTCATCAGAACCCATTTTCTCTCGGTATCTGCTCTTGCCGCATTATGCGGTGTCGCCATAGTAATATTGACGCAGCCTTCACAGTAAGGAATAAAAAAGTACGGCCTCTGGCAGTTCAACCGCCGGACAGGTCGTACTTTTTGTATTCAATACCGGGCATATATCGCCGAATGGCAGGCGGCGGTGAAGCGGCGGAAATTTCGCTCGCCGTATATACGCTTGCCGCAGATAATGCCGAGCTTTCGATGGGAGGCAGGGGAGAGGGAGAGGCATTTGACATTCGCGTTCATCCCCTCCATAACGAGCCTTGTGAGAATAGTCTCGCCGAGACCGTGCTCGACCATGGAGACTATTGCGCCGTCATCCATATTGGTATTCCGGCTGACGGGAAAGATCCTTCTGCCGTCAGCGCTCACCAGAGCCGGGGCGATGTCCAGCTCAAAACCGAATGAGGGCATGAGAAAGTCAATGCCGTCAAAATGCTCAACGGGACAAGGAGAGGGGAGCGGAGAGGAGGAGGGCACAACAGCCACCAGCTCATCATCCCACAGGGGGAGCCATACCAGCTTTTTCACAAGCTCCGGCTGATAGCTGACAAATGCACAGTCAAGTATGCCGGAGGATACATCCGAGTAAAGCTGCTGCACATTTGACATGGAGACCCGGACCTGAACATCCGGGCAAACGGCTTTGTATTCGGCGAGGATCGACGGTATCCACTGGCGGGTGACGCTGGAATATGCCCCGATATGCAGAGTGGAGAAATCCAGCTTGCACAGCTGAGCCGCCTCGCCCTCCAGCTTTTCGGAAGCGGCCACGAGCTCTTTCATGGCGGGAATAAGCTTATGGGCGGCAGGAGAGGGGCGCACCCCGCTCTTTCCCCGGATAAGCAGATCGACGCCCAGCTCGTTTTCCAGCGAGCTCATCATATGGGTAAGCCCGGATTGAGTGTAGCCCAGAAGCTGAGCGGCAGAGGTGAGACTGCCCAGCTCGACCGCGGTAAGGAAAGCATTAATTTTTTTACTGTCCATGGATATTCATTACTCCCGCTTATAGATGTTTTATCCATAACAATTACTAATACTGTTATCAGCGATGATAGTCGAAATCAGCAGAAAAAGCAAGTGCTTTTTTAGATATGAGCGAAAAATGAAAGACAGAATCTTAGAAATAATTCAGGTAAATTTATTCATAACATTATTGAATGACGGAAGAATCGGGGATATAATCGTTATCGTGTTCGGGCAGCGGAAGCGAACCGCCGGGTCTTTCCGCGCATGAATTGGAGAATGTCACAAAAGACGACCCCTTATTAGTCCGTTCTAATCATAAACATTGTCGAATAATTATCTTGCATAAGGCTGATAACTGTATTATAATACGCTTGTGTTAAAATTAACTATCTTCTGTCTTCAGAGGCAAAAATGCAGATCGAGAGAGCAATCATCCACATCCATGGAATAGTTCAGGGTGTGGGATTTCGACCGTTTATTCACCGTATCGTTAAGGAGCGGGGGATAAAGGGATATATAAAAAACACATCCTCCGGCGTTGAGCTGGAGCTTGAGGCCGATGGGGATACTCTGCGCGGCTTCGTGCGGGATATTCCGTCCCTTGCGCCAAAGCTTGCGGTCATAGAGAGCATAGAGGCGGAGTATAGCCCTGTGCTTCATGGCTATACGGAATTTACCATAGAGAAGAGCTTACGGGAGGAGAGCCGCAACACCCTTATCTCCCCCGATATTGCCATCTGTGACGACTGCCTGAGAGAGCTGAGAACACCCGGCGACAGGCGCTACAGATACCCGTTTATCAACTGCACAAACTGCGGCCCCCGGTTTACTATCGTCAAGGATGTGCCCTACGACAGAGCCAAAACATCCATGAGCGATTTTCCCATGTGCCCTGACTGTGACAGCGAGTACCACAATATTGAGAACCGCCGTTATCACGCCCAGCCGGACTGCTGCCCGGACTGCGGTCCCCATGTGTTCTTTCTGGACGGCGAGGGCAATGAGATACCCGGGGATGCCATCGAAAACGCCAGAGAGTGGGTAAAGGCCGGGAAGATCGTGGCGGTGAAGGGTCTGGGCGGCATACATCTTGCCTGCCGGGTGGACAATGCCGAGATCGTCCGTGAGCTCAGACGGCGCAAGCAGCGTGATGAGAAGCCCTTTGCCATAATGTGCCGGGACACTGAATGTGCCCGGAAAATATGCACGGTGTCTGATGGCGAGAGGGCAGTTCTTGAAAATTTCCGCCGGCCTATCGTCCTGCTCAAAAAGCGGGAAAAGGGTCTTGAGCATATCAGCGAGAACGGCTTTGTGGGGGTGATGCTCCCGTACACGCCGCTCCACTATCTGCTGTTCGGCGACGATATTGATATGCTGGTGATGACCTCCGCAAATCTCTCCGACACACCCATGATGTACCGGAACGACGAGGCGTTGGAGAAGCTTCACGGCATTGCCGACGGCTTTCTGCTCCATAACCGTGATATTCAGACCCGCTGTGATGACTCCCTGTGCTGGGTGCTTAACGGGCGGGAATACTTCGCCCGCCGGAGCCGCGGATATGCGCCGTTCCCGGTGAGACTGCACCGGGAGATCCCGATGATCATTGCCTGCGGTGCCGAGCAGAAGGCCAGCTTCTGCCTGTCAAAGGGGAGCTATGTTTTCCCGAGCCAGCATATAGGCGATCTGAAAAACATGGAGACTCTGGAGAATTACCAGGGTCAGGCAGGGCATTTCAAACGGCTCTTCGACATAGAGCCTGTGGCCGCCGTGTGCGATCTGCATCCGGACTATCTTTCCACGGAGTACGCCGCGTCCTTGGACCTGCCCCTGTACAGGGTGCAGCACCATCATGCCCACATGGCCTCCTGCATGGCGGACAATGATCTTGACGGTGACGTCATCGGCCTTGTGTGGGACGGTACCGG
>JAZUJF010000045.1:0-6734 GCA_045642585.1 Candidatus Limivicinus sp. | reverse complement strand
TCATCAGAACCCATTTTCTCTCGGTATCTGCTCTTGCCGCATTATGCGGTGTTGCCATAAGAGTATGAGAGGTAGATTATATGAATTATCTGATCATGTGCCGTTCACTGACGAACGCCCAGCGTGGCGCGAGGATCCTTGAGAGAAAGGGCATAAACACCCGGGTGGTGAAATCCCCCAGAGAGCTTACCGGCGGCGGCTGCGGCTACGCCTTGAGCATATACAGGAGCCCCATTGACGCTTACAGCATCCTGCGGGAGAACAATATCCGTACAGGAAAGCTCTATGAGAAGACCGAGGACGGAAGCTACAGGGAGGTCATAGCATGATATATCTCGACAATGCCGCCACTACCCTGATAAAGCCCCGGAGCGTGTATTGCGCCGTGAATAACGCCATGATGACTATGGCAAGCCCGGGCAGAGGCGCCCACAGACCCGCAATGAGGGCCGCCGATACCGTACTGCGCTGCCGGGAGACGGCATCTGAGCTCTTTAATGTTCCAGAGCCGGAGCGTGTGGTGTTTACCATGAATGCCACTCATTCTCTCAATATCGCCATCCGCTCACTGTGTCAGCAGGGCACACGGGTGGTCATATCCGGCTATGAGCATAACTCTGTCCTTCGTCCTCTTGTGGACATCGGCGCGGATATCACCGTTGCCCGCAGCGAACTGTTTGACATGGAGGGCACTCTCGAGGCGTTCAGCAGAGCTATTCCGGGCAGTGAGCTTGTTGTCTGCACCCATGTTTCCAATGTCTTCGGCTTTATTCTGCCCATTTACGAGATCGCCCGGCTCTGCATAGAAAACGGCGTGCCCCTCATAGTTGACGCATCCCAGTCCGCAGGGGTGCTGGATGTGGACTATATGAGGCTTGGCGCGGCGTTTATCGCCATGCCGGGACATAAATCCCTTTTCGGCCCTCAGGGGACAGGTGTCCTCATCTGCGGGCAGGAGGGCACTCCGCTGCTCTGCGGCGGCTCAGGCTCAGACAGCATCTCCCGCCATATGCCTGACTATCTGCCGGACAGACTGGAGGCCGGAACTCACAATGTATGCGGCATCGCCGGACTCATGGCGGGCATGGAATATGTTCTGCGTACAGGAACAGGGGAGATACGCCGATATGAGGGGCGACTCAGAGACAGATTTCTCGCCGGGATATGGGATATCGGGGAGATCGAGAGCTTTTCCGGAAGGGATCAGACCGGCGTTGTGTCGCTGAGAAGCAGAAAATATGACTGCGAGGAGCTGGCGGGGCTGTTGGGCGACAGGGGAGTGTGTGTGCGCAGCGGCCTGCACTGTGCACCCCTTGCCCACGAGAGTGCAGGAACCGTTGACACCGGCACCGTCCGTTTCAGCTTTTCGCCCTTTACAAAGATAAGCGATGTGGATCAGACCTGCAGACTACTCAGAGAACTGCACTCTTAGGCAGCAAAGATATTTCCCAAAGTAAATTCCGCTGTGGTATTTACTTTGGGAATCAACTGCAAGAGAATTATGTTGACAAGACGACCATTTCATATTGCGTTTTTCTGTTTTTTGCAGTATAATGAAGTAATTAAAGGTATGCCCATATTTAGTACCAGTCTTAATTCTGTGAGGAAGAGGCTTATGGAAGTTCTGAGCGCCACCTTGAGCAAAGCCGTAAACTATCTGATGACCATTCGTGTCTCGGATTTTATTGATATACTGATCGTCGCCTACATCATTTTCCGCGCCATCTGGTTTGTGCGCAAGACGAACGCTTTCAATCTGGCCCGGGGCTTGCTTGTAGTGCTGCTGACACTGTGGCTGTCCCAGCTGTTCGGCCTGACTATGATAAACTTCCTGCTCAGGAAGGCTGTGGAGTTGGGCTTTATCGCTATTCTGATCCTGTTCCAGCCGGAGCTGAGAAGATTGCTGGAGAGAATGGGCAGCGGCCTCACCTCATCCAAAGCCGGGGTCGGAACGGTCATGGATATGGCCATCACCCAGACTGTTCTTGCCTGCGAGGATATGTCCGCCTCTCATACCGGTGCCCTTATCATTTTTGAGCGGAAGGTGTCACTCAACAACACCATGTCCACCGGCACGATCATCAATTCCGATGTGACCGGCGAGCTTCTGAAGAACCTGTTTTTCAATAAGGCGCCTCTCCATGACGGGGCTGTAATTATCAGAGACGGGCGCATCGCCGCGGCGGGCTGTGTCCTGCCCCTGACCCAGAGCACCAATCTCAGTAAGGAGCTGGGTATGCGCCACAGAGCCGGTATCGGCCTGAGCGAGCAGTCGGACGGGATCGCGGTCATCGTCTCCGAGGAGACGGGGGCAATTTCAATGGCCAGCGAGGGAATGCTCAAGCGCCACCTCACGCCGGAAATGCTGGACAAGCTCCTCCGCGCAGAGCTTATTTCAGAGCGAAAGGATACTAAAAAGCACAGCCTGAGCTCCTATATCAGAAAGCTTGTCAGAGGGATAATCAATGAAGAAGAAAAGCACGATGAGAATAATATATGACAGCAAGGCCTTCTGGGTCATTGTGTCACTTCTTTGTTCTCTTGCAATATGGGTATATGTCTCAAGCATCGAGACGGAGGAGTTTAAGGAGACCTTCCGGGGCGTGAAGGTGGAGCTTATCGGCGAAGAGAGTCTTCGTGAGAATAAGAACATGGTCATTACCGACCTTGACACCAGCACTGTCACCCTTGAGATAGTCGGTCCCCGGCGCATCGTCGGCAGCCTTGATTCCAAACAGCTCTCCGCCCAGATAGATGTGAGCAGACTGTCCCGCGCCGCATACACCTCCCAGCAGTATACGGTCAAGTTCCCGGATGGTCTTGACATCTCAAACCTCCGGGTCAACAGAAAGAGCCCGGAGACCGTGAACTTCATGGTCTCCGCCCAGACCAGCAAGTCCATTCAGGTCCGCGGCAGCTTTGACGGCAAGCTTGAGGAGGGCTACACCGCCGAAACGCCGGTGTTTGAGCCGTCTACGATCACTGTCTCCGGTGCCGAGTCCAATCTCCGCGATGTTTCATATGCATGGGTCTCCTTCGGCGATGATGAGACGATAAACGGCACCTATACCGTGGATACCGGGTACACCCTTATGAATGAGAATGACGAGCCCTGCGCCACCACCGGGCTTATCTTCTCCGACGAGGTCGTTCGTGCCACCCTGCCGGTTTTGATGGTCAAGGATGTCAAGCTGGATGTGAACCTTGTTCCCGGAGCCGGTGCGACTACCGAGAATACCGTTGTGAAGATAGAGCCTGCCTTTATCACTCTGGCCGGCGACTCCTCTCTGCTGTCCGGCCTCAACAAGATAGTTCTTGACACCATTGACCTGACCAAGTTCTCCGCCACCATGTCCGAGGAATACACCATTCCTCTGGACAACAATGTGAAGAACCTCACCGGTGTTACCGCCGCCAAGGTCACGGTGGAGATCACAGGACTCAATACAAAGGCGTTCAATGTAAAGAACATCTCTATTGTCAATGTGACTGATGGCTTTGAGGCGGATCTTGTGACCGAGAGCCTGACAGTTACTCTCCGAGGGACGGACGAGGTTCTGGCTCAGATCAAGGAGAGCAACATCCGTGCCGAGGCGGATCTCACCGACTATAACGCATCCGAGGGCTCATATCTGGCCCCGGTGAAGATAAAGATAGACGGCTTTACCGATGTTGGCGCCGTGGGTGAATACTCGGTAAATCTGAATATAAGGAAGAACAGCTGATGACACAGGACGCTATTGTAACTAAATGCCTGCCCGGAGGCATGGCGGAGGTGGTCGTCACCAGAATGACGGCCTGCGGCTCCAACTGCGGCAACTGTGAGAGCTGCGTTTACCAGAGTGAGCTGAAAACAACGGCGAAGAACCTTATCGCGGCCCAGCCCGGACAGAAGGTGCTGATCGAGAGCCGTTCCTCAAAGATCTATAAGGCGGCCCTGCTTGTGTATATCGTGCCCATCGTTCTCATGGTGCTGGGCTATGTGCTGGCAAGCGTTCTCGGAGGCACGGAGGGCATATGTATACTGTGCTGCTTTATCGGACTGATCGTCGGCGGGGTCATACTTGTTCTGAGCGAAAAGGCCAGAAAGAAAAACAACGATTCCATCACCTTCGATATAGTTCAGTTTATCTGACCGTCGGCGCATTCGTAAGATACTAATTGTTTTTGGAGGCAAATATGATAAAAAGCATGACCGGCTACGGTACTGCAAAAGGCTCTGTGGAGGGGCTGGACATCACTGTTGAGCTGAAGAGCGTTAATAACCGCTATCTGGACATCTCTGTCCGTCTGCCGAGAAGCTTCCTGTTCGCTGAGGAGAGCGTGAAGAGCGCCGTCGGACGCCACATCTCCCGTGGTAAGGTGGATGTGTTCATTTCCGTGGACTCATCCGATGCCGGAGACATGACCGTAAAGGTCAACGAGGCACTTTTGAAGGGTTATGTTGAGGCTCTGGGTCATATCGCGCAGGAATACTCCGTGCCCAACGACATGACCGCGCTGTCCCTCAGCCGCTTCCCTGATGTGCTGACGGTTGAGAAAAGGGACATGGACGCCGAGGAGATCGCAAACGGTCTCAATCTTATCGTGGAAAAGGCTCTTGAGGACTTCGACTCCATGCGTCTGCGCGAGGGAGAGAAGCTCCGTGACGATGTTATGAACAGACTTGGGACCATAGATGGGCTTGTCCGCACCGTTGAGACCGAGAGCCCCAGGACCGTTGCGGAATACCGGGCCCGCCTTGAAAACAAGATGGCCGAGGTGCTGGGGACGGCCGGCATAGATGAGAGCAGGATACTGGCCGAGGCCGCCATTTTTGCCGACCATATCGCTGTTGACGAGGAGACGGTGAGACTGCGCAGCCATATGGCTCAGCTGACCACAATGATAAAGGGCAATTCTCCCACCGGCAGAAAGATCGACTTTCTCATTCAGGAGTTCAACCGTGAGGCCAATACCATCGGCTCCAAGTGCCAGAACTCCGATATCGCCCATGTGGTGGTGGATCTCAAGAGCGAGATCGAGAAGATCCGCGAGCAGATCCAGAACATCGAATAAGGGAGAGCGCCATGAAGCTTGTCAGTATCGGCTTTGGCAATCTTATTTCCCGGGAGAGAATGATATGCGTGGTGTCCCCGGAGTCCGCACCTATTAAGCGCATGGTGCAGGAGGTTCGTGACAGGGGACTGCTCATAGACGCATCCTTCGGCAGAAGTACAAGATCGGTCATCGTCATGGACAGCGGGAATGTGATCCTGTCTGCCCTTCCGCCCGAGACGATAGCGGAGCGATGCGATAATATAAACGGAGAGGATGGTACGACCTGATGAACGAGAAGGGTAAGCTGTTTGTTATTTCCGGCCCCTCCGGTGCAGGGAAAAGCACCGTGGTGTTCAAGGCGATAGAGGGAAGAGAGGATGTCTGCTTCTCAACCTCCGTCACCACCAGAAAGCCCCGCCCGGGAGAGGTGGACGGCAGAGAGTATTTCTTCGTGGATCTTGACAGATTCAAGGAGATGGTGGAGAATGATGAGCTGCTGGAGCACGCCGAATATGTGGCCAACTCCTATGGCACTCCCCGTGCTTTTGTGGAGCAGAAGCTGGATGCGGGCATGAATGTGCTGCTGGACATTGAGGTTCAGGGCGCAAGACAGGTGAATGGGAAGAAACCGGATTGCGTCAAGATCTTCATTATTCCCCCCTCCATGGACGAGCTTCGCCGCCGTCTTGAGGGCAGGGGAACAGACACCGCCAGAGCTGTGGAGGCTCGCCTTATCAGGGCACGGCAGGAGTACCGTGAGGCCGATTTTTATGACTACATCATCATAAACGATGACGCAGATAAGGCCGCTATGGAGCTTCGGGCCATCATGGTCGCCGAGCATTGCCGCGCGGAAGACCGTGCAGATTTCCTCAAATAAGTCAGTTAATATTTTTTAGCCGTCATACGGCGGCAGAATGGAGTTAATACTATGATGCTTTATCCTCCCGTGGCTGAGCTTTGCGAAAAAGTGGGCAGCCGCTATCAGCTGGTCAATCTTGTGGCCCGCAGAGCCAGAACGATCTCTCAGGAATCCGAAGACAAGCAGATACCTCTGGAGAAGAAGGCTGTCTCCTCCGCGATAGACGAGGTATACACCGGAAAGCTCTCTATTAAATAAGCCGGTCAGAGCCGGATACTAAATCCCCATGCGCATTAGAGCGCACCACCATAAACGAAAGCTTAGTGCGCATGGGGATTGTTTCTCATCCGTTCCGGTTGCCGCGTAAGCGGCGAGGAACGGGAGATTATTATAATCATTACTATGGAAGCGCAGCTTTCATAGTAAGCTCTGTGCACATTCAGGGACGGAGGGGTTATTGTGACAGTGGCAAAAATCGCGGTTTCTGCCGCTGCATATTGGCTTGACCGTCCCTATGACTACCTTGTACCGACGCAGCTGGAGGGAAAGGCCCTGCCCGGCGTGCGTGTCTATGTTCCGTTTTCAAGGGGAAACCGCCGCTCCGAGGGCGTTATCCTCTCTCTCAGCGACCATACGGACTATGACCGTGAGAAGCTGAAACCGATCACCTCAGTTCTTGACCGGTCGCCTATTCTTACCCCTGAGCAGCTGCAGCTGGCGCTGTTCATGCGTGAGCGGTTTTACTGCACCGTTTATGATGCCCTAAAGGCCATTCTCCCTGCGGGACTCTGGTTTGACGGCGCGGGAATGCAGGAGGCAAAGGTCAAGGCCG
>JAZUJF010000044.1:0-9137 GCA_045642585.1 Candidatus Limivicinus sp. | reverse complement strand
CCGCATAATACGCCTGCGGCATCTACCGGATAAAATGCGCCCCGATTTAGTCACTTTTTCTTGCAATACACAAAGTATTCCTGCAAAAAAGTGCCGTCATCAGAACTCATTTTCTCTCGGTATCTGCTCTTGCCGCATTATTCGGTGTTGCCCTTGTATTTTCCTGTGATTTGTGTTAACATAAGACTCACGATTAGTATGGGGGTTTGTGGCAATGACCGTTTGGTATGGGATGCTTCTGGGACTTGTTGAGGGCGTGGCGGAGTTTATCCCCGTTTCCTCCTCAGGACATCTGGCGATAATCAATAATCTCTTCAATATGTCATCCAGCGGCGGCCACTCGCTCTTTGACGGAATGTTGAAGCTTGGGGTGCTCATATCCCTGCTCATCGTTTTCTGGGGCGATCTTCAGCGTATGGTCAGCGAGTCTCTTATCGTGGTCATCGGCTCTCCGGACGGTGAGGACAGGCGCTATCCGGGAGTGAAGCTGCTGTTCATGCTGCTTATGTCTTCTCTGGGACTGATACTTGCGATCCCCTTCGCCGGTACGATCAATAAGCTTTTCTACCACAAGTTCTATGTGGGTATCGCAATGGTTCTCAACGGCGCCATGCTCTATGTGGCCGACAGAATGATACCCGGCAAAAAGTCGGGGGGAGCTATGACTGTTCTGGACGCAATTCTTATCGGAATCTGTCATAGTGTGGGCTTCCTTCCGGGGCTGTCAGCCTTCGGCGTGACTGTGGTTGCCGGTATGGCCATAGGGCTAAGACGGGATTTCGCGGTACGCTTCGCGTTTCTCGCCTCCATCCCGGCACTTCTGGGCTCAGCCATCGTCTGCTTTGTAAGGGCAGGGGAGGAGAGCTTCGCATGGGCGAGCTTTCCGGCGTATCTCGTGGGAATGGCGGTCGCCATCCTGACAGGCATCGTCTCCATAAGCCTGATGCGTATCATCTCCAACAAGGGCAAGTTCGGAGCCATGGCCTATTATTGCTGGCTCATGGGCGTTCTGGGTATGATACTCACCATGATCTTCTGATACTGTTTTCCTGTTGATCGCTTTTGCCTCCTTTTTATTGAAAAACAGTACGATTCCATCTCTGCTGAAAGGATATACATATGGCACAAACTAAATCCACATCTAAAAAGAAAGGAACCGCGAAGGGCAGCTCCACAAAGGCCGCGTCTCCTAAAAGATCGGCACCTGTCAGTGAGCCGGAGCCTATCGTCCCCATGCGGCGTGAAGTGGGCGGTGTCATCAGCCTGTTTATCGCTCTGGTCATCGCCATCGGGTACTTCAAGGCCGAGGGAAGCTTCATCCTGTTTGTGGCGGACCTGCTAAAGGGTCTTCTGGGATGGGGCTACTATCTGGCCGCCCCCGCCATGCTCCTTGTCAGCGTTATCCTTTTTTTCCACCGGGGCAGACCTGTTTCCCTGCGCATCTTCTGCGCCATGCTCCTGCCGGTACTCTTCGCCGCCTTTATCAGCCTCCTGCGCTATCAGATGCCGGAGGGAAAAGCGGACATCGGCATGACTGCCGGGATCCTCTTTGAGGAGGGGCAGGAGCTTATTTCCGCCGGTCTCTTCGGCGGTATGCTGGCATGGCTGCTTCAGTCCACCATCACAAACTACGGTGCGTTCCCGGTGCTCCTTGTGGGCATCGTGGCCTGCATATTCTGCGCCTTTAAATTCAACTACCGCAAGGCGGCCGAGCAGGTGCGTATCCGTGCCACCGCTCCCTACGACCCAAGTATGTATGACGACTCTCTCGTGCCTATCACAGGCATGAAAAAGCAGCCAAAGACAGCCGGGCAGGACGCCGCTGCTGTTGCTGCCGCCGCCGCTGTACCCGCTGCTGTGAAGCCCGGGAGAAGGGCCGCTCCAAGCCCGCTGGATATACCCTTCGGGGACGAGCCTGAGGATGATGAGGATGCCCTCTCCCTTATTGACGGCACCGCGACTCAGACAAAGCCCCATACCGCTCAGCCCCGGAAGAGAAGCGCCGAGGTGAAGATAATCGACGCACCCGCCGAGACAAAGGATGTGGAGCCTCTCTCTCCGGAGCTGGCCGCGAAGATCGCCGGTGTCACCCTGCAGGAGCCTCAGACTGAACGCCCTGTGAGGAAGACCGCCGTGCGGGTCTCGGCGGGGGAAATATCCGATCCTCCAAAGAAAAAGGCCATCCGTGCTCAGGTGGAGCAGGAGGCAAAGGCGGTGGAGGCGGCAATTACCTGCTCCGAGCCTGACGGCGAGTATGTTTATCCGCCTACCGACCTGCTCCGCGCAGGCGTTACGGCATCCGGCGACTATCGGGAGGAGATCGCCGTGAACAGGGAACGGCTTGAGGGCGCTATCCAGTCCTTCGGCATCAGCGCCAATATCGTCTCCGTCACCCGCGGCCCCACAGTCACCCGCTATGATATAGAGCTGGATCGGGGCGTCAAGCTCTCCCGGGTAACAAATCTGGCCGGTGATCTGGCGCTGGCACTGGGCGTTGTGAATGTGCGTATCGCCCCTATACCCGACAGAATATCCACCGTGGGCATAGAGGTGCCCAATAAGATAGTCAGCACCGTATATCTTCGTGATATTATCGAGTCACCCAAGTTCGTGTCTGCCAGATCCCGCCTGAGCTTTGCCGTGGGCAAGGACATCGGAGGCGAGGAGATCGTGGGCAACATCGCAAAGCTGCCCCATATGCTCATTGCCGGTACTACCGGCTCCGGTAAATCGGTGTGCATGAACTGCCTTATCCTGTCCCTGCTGTTTAAGGCCACCCCCGAGGAGGTCCGCCTTATTATGATCGACCCCAAGATGGTGGAGCTGGGAGTATATAACGGAATACCCCATCTCTATGTGCCTGTTGTCACAGACCCGAAGAAGGCCGCCGGTGCGCTCCAGTGGTCGGTGGTGGAGATGCTCAAACGCTACCGCATGATGAGCGAGGCCTCTGTCCGTGACCTTGAGAGCTACAACAAGATCTGCCGCAGTAAGGGCGAGCCGATACTGCCTCAGGTGGTGGTGGTCATAGATGAGCTGGCAGACCTGATGCTCGTCGCCTCCAAGGAGGTCGAGGAGAGTATATGCCGCGTCGCCCAGATGGGCCGTGCCGCCGGTATCCACCTGATTATCGCCACTCAGCGACCCTCTGCCGATGTTATAACCGGTCTGATGAAGGCCAATATCCCCTCAAGGATCGCCTTCGCCGTGTCCTCCTCTCTGGAAAGCCGCATCATCCTTGACCAGAGCGGCGCGGAAAAGCTTATCGGTATGGGCGATATGCTGTTTTCGCCGGTGGGCTGCGGAAAACCCACCAGAGTTCAGGGCGCGTTCGTTTCCGACGATGAGCGGGAGGAGGTCATCCAGTTCATCAAGGAGAGCGCCGGGGTCACCGCGGAGAACAGCGAGATCGAGGAGTTCATGAATAAGGCCGTCGAGGATAAAAAGTCCGGAGACTCCAAGGGCAGTAAGAACGGCGGTGACGATGAAGACCCTATGGGCGATTATGACGATATGCTGCCCAAGGCCGTTGAAGCGGTGCTGGAGATGAACTCCTGCTCCGTGTCCGCCCTCCAGAGGCGGGTGAAGCTGGGCTATTCCAGAGCCGCGCGCATAGTGGATCAGATGGAGGAGCTGGGTATCGTCGGCCCCTATGAGGGAGCCAAGCCCAGAGCCGTTATCATCGACCGGGAGGGCTGGAACAGGCTTCAGGTCCAGCTTGGAATGGCCTCCGAGAGCGATTTCCCGGAGTTGGCCGCCGAGGATCCCGCGCCGGACGACTTTGATAATTTCGACAGCGATAATTGATCTGAATACAGGGATGAATGATATGAGCGGTTTCTTTCCTCAGATGGATATTAAGGCAGTAAACAGAATAAGTATGCTGGGTCTTGCCCATGTGGGCGACGGAGTGTTTGAGCTTCTGGTGCGCAGTAAGCTATGCGCCGACGGCCACACCGCGGTGGGGGAGCTCCATCGGCTCACGGTAAAGACGGTGAACGCCCCCGCTCAGGCGAAGGCCGTGGAAAAGCTGCTGCCACTGCTCCATGAGGACGAGGCGGATATATACCGCCGGGGCAGAAATGCCAAGGTCAATTCCGTGCCTCAGCACGCGGATCTGGGTCAGTACCATGCCGCCACCGGGCTGGAGGCATTGTTCGGCTGGCTGTATCTGCAGGGGAGAACAGAGCGCATAAATGAGCTGTTTTCAGCCGTCTGGGGGGAGTAAGAGATGCCTCTTGACGCTGTGTGTATCTCCCTTCTCGCGAAGGAACTGACCGATAAGCTCATCGGGGCAAAGGTGGACAGGATCCAGCAGCCCCAGCGGGATATGCTTATCCTGACCCTCAGGACCCGTGGCGAGAGCCTGCGCCTGCTGATCTCCGGCGGCAACGGCAGCGCCCGTGTCCATTTCACCCGGGGGAAGTTTGAAAATCCGTCGGAGCCGCCTATGTTCTGTATGCTGCTTCGCAAGCACCTGAGCGGGGGCAGAATCGTCTCCGTGTCTCAGCCTGCCTGTGAGCGCATGATAATAATTGAGCTGTGCTGTCGGGATGAGATGGGCTACGACGCCGACAGAAAGCTGATGATCGAGATGATCGGCAGCTCCTCCAATGTAATTCTTGTAGGGGCGGACGGCAGAATAATCGACTGTATGCACCGCATGGAGTACGGCGGGGACGCTCTGCGCCGTATGCTGCCCGGTAGCTTTTACCGTATGCCTCCCAGACAGAATAAGACTCCGCTCCTTGAGACCACGCCGGAGGAGCGCAGGGCGATACTGTCCGGGGCGGATATGTCGCTGAGCCCGGATAAGCTTGTGATGAACTGCTTTTCCGGGGTGTCGCCGCTGATATGCAGGGAGCTTGCGTATCGCTGCGGAGGGGACAGCGGCCTGCTGCCGGAGGCGTTGGACGCCTTCTGCGACACGGTCAATGCCGGGGACATAAAGCCCGTCATGCTCATGGAAAACGGCAGCCCCAGAGATTTCAGCTTCATGGACATCCACCAGTACGGAACCGCCGTGGAGTGCGTCGATCACCCGGACTGCTCCTCGATGCTGGATGCCTATTATACCCAGCGGGACAGGGCGGAGATGCAGCGCCGCCGGGGACATGAGCTTGAAAAGACTGTCCGTACTCTCCGGGACAGACAGGAAAGAAAGCTTGCCGGACAGGCGGAGGAGCTTCTGCGCACGGAGAGGCGGGATGAAGTCCGCAAAAAGGCGGAGCTTCTGACGGCCAATATGTACCGGGTGAAAAAGGGCGACAGAGTGCTGCGCTGTGAGGATTATTATTCCGATGGCTGCCCGGAGACGGAAATAGAGCTTGACCCTCTGAAAACGCCCCAGCAGAACGCCGCGTCCATGTACAGGGAATACAACAAGCTCAAAGCCGCCCGGGAGCATCTGACCGTGCTCATCTCTCAGGGTGAGGAGCAGCTTGACTATCTCAACCGTGTCCTGACCCTTATCAGACAGGCCGAGACAGAAAAGGATCTGGCGGAGCTCAGAAGAGAGCTGACAGAGACGGGGATCATCAGAAAGAGCCGGGGCGGAAAGGCTGACCGAAGCAGGGCACAGACGCCCATCAGGTATGTCTCCGACGAGGGCTTTGAAATTCTGGTAGGCAGGAGCAACATCCAGAACGACGAGCTGACCACAAAGCTCGCCCGCAGGACAGACATCTGGCTCCACACCCAAAAGATCCACGGCAGTCATGTGGTCATCCGCTGTGACGGCCTCACGCCCGGGGAAGAAACCGTCGCTCAGGCGGCCTCCATAGCCGTCTACCACTCTCAGGGCAGAGAGGGCGGCAAGATACCCGTTGACTATACCATGGTGAAATTCGTTCGCAAGCCGCCTGGCGCCCTGCCGGGAAAGGTCATATATACCGATTACAGAACTGTCCTCGCCGAGAGCGACGGGGAGCTTATAGAGCGACTGGCGGCAGGCGCGAAATAGAGGCCAAAGCCCGCCATGCGAGAATAAAGGCAACACCGCATAATGCGGCAAGAGCAGATACCGAGAGAAAATGGGTTCTGATGACGGCACTTTTTCGCAGGAATACTTTGTGTATTGCAAGAAACAGTGATTAAATAAGGGCACATTTTATCCGGTAGATGCCGCAGGCGTATTATGCGGTGCTGCCTAAAATATATGTTCGGATATGTCGAGGGCAGCGGTTTTTTATGCCGCTGCCCTGTTTTTATTCGTTTTATACTGATACTCAATAAGATGGTTTGGGAAAGCAGACCGCTTCAAACTAAATCCCCATGCGCAGTAATGTGCGCCACCATAAATGAAAGCTGAGTGCGCAGGGGATAACCTCATCCACCGCAAGCGGTCCCCCTTCCCCTTCTGCGGAAGGGGAAGGCAAAGCGGAAGGGGAAAACTTCATCCACCGCAAGCGGGTCTCGCTGCGGCTCGGTCACCTCGCGGCTCTGGACTGCCCCCGGCAGTCCATTCACTACCGCTCGGCCGTTTCGCTGCGCGCAGCTTTCATAGTAAACTGTTTTATTGGGTATCAGTATTATAATGGCTGTTATCCTTCAAGTCCTGCGGCCTGAAGCAGCTCAATTGCATCTTTCAGAGTATCCTCCACGGCCTGCAGCTGTATTTTGTTCCTGCTGACGGCAAGAACGCTCGGGAAGTTTTCCCATCTAATTGCACTTACGCCATCGACTTCATTGTTGTAAAGCTCGGGCTCTTCGCCGTGAATAGCTTTCATGATGAGCGTCAGGAGGATCTCACGGATGGTTTCGTCTACGACATTTCCGTAGGCTGTCGCAGCCTCGGAATTGCCCAGAGCGGTGCAGACAAGACTCACATCACCGACACCGAGGTTTTTGATCACGGCATCAACATCCCAGAACAGCAGCCTTACATCGCCTCCACCCTGGCACATCAGATGGGAAAGGTGGTAGGCACAGGCCTGATCCAGCCAAAGATTGAAAAACTCCGCCTCGGCCTTTGCTTTTCCGACCCGCTCTGTTTCATCGTCGATCATTTTTCTCAGAGCCTGTACGGTTTCCGGCTTTTGCCGCTTCAGGATATTCTCAGTCAAATCGGCAATGATCTTTTCGGAGTAACCGCGTCCGACGGAGGCACTGTATACGCTTGCATTATCCCGGGAGGTGCACAGGATGAATTGAACATCCTTTGCCGCTCCGTTTTTATATGCCTCGAAAATATCCGACGGGATCAGCTTTCCGTCGCAGCGCGGTGTTGCCAGATGGGCTTTGAGCTGCTGTGTCAGCTCGCTGAGTTTTTCCTCCGACAGAGTGAGCAGCTCCTTCATGCCGGATGCTCCGGCGGCTTTCAGCAGTTCGGAAGCCAGCGGTGTGGAATCCTCGCCGCTTAGTATTGCTTCATAAGGGCTGCCGGAGAACTGGACCGCTTTTTTGAACAAGCCGCGGGCACGCTCACAGACTGCCAGCAGACTGATGGACGCGCCGCCTGCGTCATCGCCCATGACCGTGATCTGCTCCGCATCTCCGCCGAAGGCGGCAATGTTTTCCTTTACCCATTCAAGTGCGGCGATCTGGTCAAGCAGACCGAGGTTTGCCGCGTCGGGGTATTCCTCTCCGCCGGGGATCGCGGAGAAATCAATATATCCCAGAAGACCCAGACGGTAATTGAAGCTGACGGCGACCACATCCGGATGCGCTTCCGCAAAGTTTGCCATTTCCCACATAGGATCGGCTGAACCGCCGAAGCTGAAGTCACCGCCGTGGAAATAGACGACCACGGGCTTCTTCTCTCTGGGAGCAAGCTCCGTCGTGCAGACATTCACAGTCAGGCAATCCTCGCTCTGCTGATGAGAGCTCAGGGGATTTCCCTCATGATTGACCTGAATAGACGAAGCACCGAAATACTTTGCTTCAAACACCTTATCGCTGTCCGGCAGCTTTTCGGGTGCTTTCCAGCGAAGAGCGCCGACCGGAGCCTTCGCATAGGGGATGCCTTTGAACGAAAGAACGGAATCTTCTTTTACGCCAATATAAACGCCGGTCCTTGTTTTCACAGCCAGTGCAGGATCGTATTCGCCGGTGATTTCGGCGTTTTTTTCGTTCAGCCCTTCGATATATGACTTTTCTTCTGCATTGAAGCGGAAGCCTTCCTCGCCTTCCCCGTATTTTGCCTTCACCTTTACGGTCTTACGGTAGCGCTTCACAAGGCTGACTGCAAAACCGATCACGGCAAAGAGAATGACGAAACCGTATTCCTCCTGCAGACCTTCTACCAGCGATTCATCAAAAAATATGGTTGAAACCATATTCCCGACCAGGAAAACGGCTATGATAGCCAAAAAAACGAGGAGCTTTCTCGAGATCTTTTCCTGCGTAAATCTGCTGTATACGATCCTGCCTGCGATTTCCTCCATCACCAAGCCGCCGGCGAAACATATAATGAAACAAAGCCAGACGGGCAGATCATATTTAGCGGGGATCGAGTATCCAAAGGCGTATCCCATGGCGCTGAAGAATGCAACAATGAACGCATCAATCGTGATCCATTTTTTCATGTTTTTTCCCTTTTTCCATCTGAATATCCTGTTTACTTTAATAATCTGTTGATTTTTTCACCGAAAATGATTGCCATGAGGATCATCAGATTACTTTGCCCTCAAAATATACACATTCCGTGTCGATATTCCATATGTCCTCCGGCTTCATGGTAAAAATATCGTCCTTGAGCACGACCAGATTGGCATCCTTGCCGACTTCGATGGAGCCGAGGCGGTCAATAAGGCGCATACGGATGGCGTTAGTCACGGTGTAGCCGTGGATCATCTGTTCGAGCGTCAGTCTGCCGCTCTTCGGAGGACGGCCGCCGTCCTCATAGTAGCGGTCATGATCGACTTCATCCGTATCACCCGGGAAAAGACGCGTCATGCCGACCGATATGCCCGTGAAGGGATTGAGCAGGTTCACTTCGGTCGACTCGATGACATCGCTTGAGAAGCCGACATGCTCACCGTCCGCAATGATCGCCGTATAGTCGTGCAGTCTTCTCCAACGCTCCAGACCGAGGCGCTCCATGTGCGTCGCTGAACCCATTCCGCTCCAGATCGGCGTGGTGTCCATGAACATTCCGAGCTGATGGATACGATGAATGTCATCGGGATGAATGATCT